>NZ_JAUBSF010000187.1:0-3062 GCF_036704615.1 Microcoleus sp. K4-B3 | reverse complement strand
AATCATCAATTTTTCTTTGACACATCTTCTCAAATCCCCTTGACAACTGCCATACAAGCTTAACTTGTTACCAATGAGTACAGCATCACTTTCGTAATGTACCGAAAAGTTGACCCAAGCCCAAACCCACCATCCAACTTTGACCTGCCCTTCGAGGGGAAATTGTCAGAGGATAATCGTTGGGTAATCATGGCAAAAATAATTCCGTGGTCAGAATTTGAAGCCGAATATGCTCAAAATTTTACAGTCTCAACAGGAGCAAGGGCGAAATCGTTTCGGATAGCATTAGGGGCATTAATAATTAAAGAAAGGTTAGGAACCAGTGACTCCGAAACAGTAGAACAAATAAGAGAAAACCCATACCTACAATACTTTATAGGCATGACTACCTATAGTGATGCTTCACCATTTGACTCATCAATGTTCGTTCATTTTCGGCAAAGAATAGGTGTCAACCTAATCAATAAAATTAACGAAAAAATGGTTAAAGAGCAGACAGAACTGCCAGGAGAGGAAGTCGAAAAAAAGTCATCAGAAATAAGTGAACCCAAAAATCAAGGAAAATTAATATTAGATGCAACCTGTGCCCCAGCAGACCTAAAATATCCTACCGACTTAGGACTATTAAATCAAGGTAGGGAATATACCGAAAAAATCATAGATGCTCTACACACTCAAATTAAATCACCCGAAAAAAAAAACCAATCACCTATCGAAACACAGCCAGAAAAGCATACTTAACAGTAGCCAAAAACCGGAAACCATCACGAAAAGTACGAAGAAAAGCGATTAAAAAACAACTCCAATATATCAAAAGAAATTTAGCTCATATCGATGGTTATGGGAGAGCTACAGTCTCTGAGTAAATATTATTATAGAATGCTGTTAGTGACAACAGAAGTCTACCGTCAACAATTATGGATGTATGAAAACAAAAAAAACAGTATAGATGACCGAATAGTAAGTTTAACACAACCACACATCCGCCCGATCGTTAGAGGAAAAGCCGGGAAATCCGTCGAATTTGGGGCAAAGCTGTCAGCGAGTTGTCGTAACGGCTATGTATTTCTAGACCGGATTAGTTGGGATAATTTTAACGAATCTGTAGACTTAAAAACACAAGTAGAAGAATTTAAATGGTTCACAGGCTTCTATCCCGAATCAATTCATGTAGATCGAATTTATCGAACTCGCGAGAATCGAGCTTGGTGCAAAGAAAGAGGAATTAGAATGAGTGGTCCCCCTTTAGGAAGACCCTCGACGAATATTAGTAAGTCAACGAAGAAACAAGCTTTAGAAGACGAGAGAATTCGTAACTCGATTGAGGGCAAATTTGGGAGTTGCGTAAAAGAAGATTCAGCCTCGGTAGAGTGATGGCTAAACTTTCTAATACTTCTCAAACCACCATCGCCATAACTTTTCTGGTAATGAATCTTTCGGCCCTGCTACGGCAGGCTTTTTGGCTTTTTTTATGTCTATTTCAGAATATACACTTTTTTTCCTGTTTTCCACCTGTGATGATTAATAAAGATTATGCTTTATATAAAATAGCGTAAACAAAGCTTATCTTATCAAGGGACTCGCGAGTTCATTCATCTTTCTAAATCCTGTTTTCTTACTTTTTCAGCAAGCCCTATATACCTGACAATCAAAGCAAAAGTGCGATCGACTGCTGAGACACCCTACAAACTAGGCGATCGAAATCGGGTAGGTATGTTGTTGCGCTTTAGGGCTAAAGCGCAACAACATACGAAGTCTAAAAAGTTACTGCCTGAACTATACTGCTGGCAGCCACTCCTTTCAATATAGCTAAATATTCCCCTGTTACCTGATACTGAATTATAGTATCGCTAACAAAAGCGCCGGTTCCTTGATAAATATTTAACTCGCTAAAAGCCAGGGGGCTAATTAAATCAATTTTGTCTTGATTGAGGGTAAAATCATTAATCACATCGGCAGCGGCTAAGCCTGTTCCACCAGTGCCGATCGCGATCGCAAACACATCAAAACCCAATCCGCCTGTGAGAGTGTCGGCCCCCATTTCTCCAAATAAGTAATCATTGCCCCCATCGCCAAACAATATATCGTCGCCATCGCCCCCGTAAATGCGATCGTTTTCCTTTCCTCCGTAAATCAAGTCAAGGCCGCCGTCACCCCGAATGAATTCAATGCCTTGGCCGCCAAAAATAATGTCATTGCCATCACCGCCGCTAATACCGTCATCACCTTTTTGTCCGTAAAGCAAGTCATCTCCTGCTTTGCCATCAAGATAATCATTGCCGGGGCGTGCGTGGATAATATCATTTAATGCCGATCCTGTTATGCGATCGTCCTTATCTGTGAAACCGATTACTGACTTTTGGGACAGGGTTTTGACATCGCCTAAGTTATCGTTATCGCTGATATTGACTGTGATAGGGGCGACGAGATTATTATACAATGTGTCAGTGCTGGTAGTGGCGTGGCTAATTGGGCTGGCACGATCGCCCTCAACAACCGCATCGTCAACCGCAGTCACCGTTACTGTTTGGGGAACATTCCAATTTGCCCGAGTAAAAGTAAGGGCAGGTAGGCTGACAGTAACTTGGGTTCCAGGGGTAATGGCGACGGTGACATTAGCAGTTGGCTGAGTATTTAGTCGCACTTTGTATATATCGCTGCCCAAGCTTTCGAGTACCTCGGTACTCCCAAGTGGTTCAAGGAAAATGACAGCGGGAGTACCTAGAGTTGTTGTGGGAGTCCGAGTCGGCGGGGGAGTCGGTGTTGGCGTGGGAGTCGGTGTTGGCGTGGGAGTCGGAGTCGGCGGGGGAGTTGGAGTTGGCGGGGGAGTTGGAGTTGGCGGGGGAGTTGGAGTTGGCGGGGGAGTCGGTGTTGGGGTGGGAGTTGGTGTGGGCGGGGGAGTCGGTGTTGGGGTGGGAGTTGGTGTTGTTGTAGGAGTTGGTGTTGGCGTGGCTATGTTAACAGTAAAACTGCCTACATTGCTACCTAGGGTTTGCTGAATAAATAATGGAAGACCCAGAGAAGGATTGATGATTGATTCAAGCCGACGCTCGAATAAGTTT
>NZ_JAUBSF010000072.1:0-37435 GCF_036704615.1 Microcoleus sp. K4-B3 | reverse complement strand
CATAGCAATCATTTGAGGTTTTGGCAATTCTGAATTTCTTTGAAATTAAATCTGCGTGAATATCTGCGGAATGTGGGTAAGAATATTGCTGCTATTGGGGTTAGAAACTGTTAGCTAATTTCTAGACAAAGCTACCCATCACTTCCCGTTTGTCCATCTATCAACCGATCGACATCTTCTCGCTTGCCGTTCCTTCCAGTCTGGGATAGTTTTTAGTTTTTCTCGCACTCCGGTTCTGACGTTAAAGCAAATTGGAGTTCTATCCATCGGTTCATCACCTATTGGTTTGGCGCCTAATTTGTGATTTTTCTGGAATGGCATACACAAACCTCGTATATATTGCTATAGTAGTATTTATAGCACATTGAGAGGTCGAATCAATGCCTTCGGTAACCTACGTCAAAGGTCTTCCAACACCAGCGAATGAGCTAAACGCACTTGGATTCAGTGAGTTTGAGATGTTCCTAGAAGCATTTGCACCTATCTTTCGAGATGCCGCAATTGAAACAGTCAACTATCTGTTATCTGGCACTGAATTCAACAAATCGACGTGGAACACCCATTTGCAGAAGACCTACCAAATCAGCAAGCGTCATGCAAATGGTGTGATTGCTCATGCAAAAGGTAAGGTAGATGGCTCAAAAGAACATCGCACTTTACATATCAAAACGTTGTTCGGGAAGGCAATATCAATCGAAGCTTGGATCGAGAAAGCAGAACGCAAACTGAAGCTTGCTCGAAGGTTCTACGCAAAAAAGAATTGGCAGAAATCAAAAACATGGTGCAATTTTCCTTTGTCATGTTCGTTGAAAGACAAAGATACGAACTGGCAGAATTTGAAGTTTAAAATTCATGGAAAAAAGCGTAAGTTGCACTTGATTAAAAACAAGATTGAATTCTTGAAACGTAAGTCTATCAGGGTGTCTGTTCCTCACGGACAAGTTTTTATTGTCGGATCTAAGGATGAAAGCTTTGGGAATCAGATTGCACAATGGGACGGCAAAATTATTAAGTTTCGCGTTCCTGCTTGCCTAAAGTCTCGATTTGGGAAGTCCGTTTCTTCAGAGATTGGTAACTTCGATCGCAACATCAACCGATTGCCCGCGAGAGGCGCTAAGACTTGGCATCTGTTCAAGAAAAACGGGAAGTGGAATGCTGCGGTACAGTTTACGCCTTCCGAGGTGAAGCGCCAATCAAAGGATCGTGCCTATGGGTGCATCGGGATTGATATGAATCCTGGTTCGATTGGTTGGAGCTATGCGGACACCGAAGGGAACCTCAAAGCTCATGGTCAAATCCCGCTAGAAATGGGACTGCCATCGGGCAAGCAACAGGCGCAAATTGTTGATGCTTGTCTGTATGCGGCTAATCTTGCAATTTGCTTTGCCTGCCCTGTCGTGTGCGAAGAATTGGATTTTGCAGACAAGAAAGAGCGTTTAGGCGAACAAGGTAAAAAGTATGCCAGAATGCTGTCTTCTTGGGCATACAGTGAGTTTTTCAGGCAACTGAACTCACTCCTGTCAAACCGTGGTATTGAGCTAATCACGGTCAATCCTGCCTACAGTTCAATGATTGGGCTGGTGAAGTACATGAAAATGTACGGACTAGCCAGTGATGAAGTGGCTGCACTGGCGATGGCCAGACGTGGAATGCGGCTAAATGAAAGACTGCCATCGACCATAACCGCCTATTTCGAGGTGAACTCGGAAAAGCACGTATGGTCGATGTGGAACCAACTAAATAAACAGATCAAGCGTTCCGGCAAGGTTAATCGCAGACACGATTACTTTACCGTTTCTAACTGGAGTTTCCTAGCCAACCTTGAAACCGAGGAAGCGTAAGCACTAGGAAAGAATGCTTTCACTTACACCGTGGAGTGAGGTATGGACAAATTATCTAGTTTTGGGTAGCTTTGTCCACACATTTAGAAGCGGCTTTCGTAAATAAGCCCGAAGGTTCGAGATTGTTTTGCAATGTGCAAGATCATTTCAGGGCTATTGAAAGCCCACACTGTACCTGTACTCAGGTCAGTGCTGGGTAATTTACCAGGCCCTGCTACAATCCACTTAATCTCCCTTTAATTTTTGCCATAGACTTCCATGAGTGAAACCGTCCTAGAAGTTCGCAACCTGCGGGTTGAATTTCAATCTGCGGACGCAGGCGATGCGTCTGCAACAGTCAAAGCTGTTGACGGCATTTCGTTTGAGGTCCAGCGAGGGCAAACTCTGGGAATCGTGGGAGAGTCGGGGTCTGGAAAATCGGTAACATCCCTGGCTGTTATGGGTTTGCTGTCGAGTTCGTCAACGAAAATCGAGGGCGAAATTTGGTTTTCTCCGACAAAAGACGGCGCTAGCAAGGGGCCTGTGAATCTCCTGGAAATGCCGGACAGGGAAAAACAAACATACCGGGGCAGCCAGATTGCGACGATTTTTCAAGAGCCGATGAGTTCGCTCAATCCTGTTTATACGATCGGATTTCAACTCACAGAAGCCATTTGTTTGCACCAAAAGGTGTCGCAGACAGAAGCGCGGCGCAAAGCTGCTTCTTTGCTGCAAGAGGTGAAACTGCTACCGGGCGACGATGAGATCAGGCAGCGGTGTTTGGCTTTGCAGCAAGAGCACTCCCGGGCTGCTGCTGGAAATCAAGCAGTTATGGATGACGATCGCGATTTGATGCAGCTCGTCAACGGGCAAAAACAAGCTATGCTCGATCGCTATCCCCACGAACTCTCAGGGGGTCAAATCCAGCGCGTGATGATTGCAATGGCCATTTCTTGCAATCCAACTTTATTAATTGCTGATGAACCTACCACGGCTTTGGACGTAACCGTGCAGGCAACAATCTTAGCTTTGCTGCGGGAGTTGCGGGACTCTAGAGGCATGGCAATGATTTTTATTACCCACGATTTGGGTGTCATTGCGGAAATTGGCGATAGGGTGGCGGTGATGTACCGAGGCAAGATTGTTGAGTGCGGTGCGATCGAACAAATTTTCAGCAATCCCCAACATCCTTACACAAAAGGTTTATTAGCTTGCCGCCCAACTCTCGATCGGCAACTGCGCCGTTTGCCGACAGTTTCCGATTTTATGGATGTCACCACAAATGCTAGCGGCGAATTGGTAATTGTCGAGAAAAATGCCGATTTAGACGGCGACAGCAGCGGGGGAAATCCCGCTTTTGCAACTGGAAAACCGCCTCGGCTGCCGAATATTTCCGAACCTTTGCTGGCTGTTAATAACTTGCGAGTGGGTTTTCCGGTGCAGGGGATGTTTGGCGAAACTAAACGCTTGTTTATGGCGGTAAACGATATTTCTTTTGAGGTTTACCCGGGCGAGACTTTGGGTTTGGTGGGCGAGTCTGGCTGCGGCAAATCAACTTTGGCGAGGGCTTTGCTGCAATTAATTCCGATCGCCAGCGGTAAAGTGTTTTTTGAAGGTCAAGAAATTACGCCTCCTGCGAAAAGTAGTTCGGCATCGCAGTGGATGGCTAATTATCGGATTAAAAAAGAGTACGATCGCAAATTGCGGTGGCTGCGGCGCGATCTGCAAATTATTTTTCAAGACCCTTTTAGTTCTCTCGATCCTCGCTTAAATATTGGGGATGCGGTGATGGAACCGATGGTGATTCACCGCTTTGGTAAGAACCAGAAAGAACAGCGCGATCGCGCGGCTTATTTGTTGGAGAGAGTGGGTTTAAATCCCGATTTTATGCGGCGCTACCCTCACGAGTTTTCGGGCGGACAGCGACAGCGAATTTGTATTGCTAGAGCTTTGGCTTTGAATCCTAAGTTTATTATTTGCGATGAGTCGGTTTCGGCATTAGATGTGTCAGTGCAGGCGCAAGTTTTAAATTTGCTGAAGGAGTTGCAAACAGAGTTTGGACTGACTTATATTTTTATTTCTCACGATTTAAGCGTGGTCAAGTTTATGAGCGATCGCGCGATCGTCATGAACAAAGGTAAAATCGAGGAAATTGGCACTGCTGAGCGCATTTACAGGCAGCCGCAGCAAGCTTACACGCGGCAACTTATAGCTGCTATTCCTGCGGGGAATTTGGAGCGAATTCGGCAACAGCAACTAGGTCGCCAAGCTGCTTGGCCCCCATCGCCGACAGATGAATCGAAACACTTTTGATATCTAGTGTTTTAAACTGGTATCAATTACCAATTGCCCGTTACCAATTACCAATTACCAATTACTAATTAGCCATTACGCGCGAATATCTCGTGCAACGAAAAACTGCTACAAATATTTTTTTCATTCGATCTCCAGAAATCAGCAGTTTATATTTATTTTAAATTCATAATTTATTTATGGTCAAATTCAACCTGCTTGAACTTGACTAATATTCCGGGTTGTTCAACCCACACCCAGGGCGGTTCACGCAGTATTTTCATACATCAAATCCGGTCATTCTTGGACGCAAAAAGTTCGGTATAACACGCTACTAAAAGCGCGTAAGCAGTTTCATGCGCAGCCTGCATAATTAGGCTCTGCGTCCAGGATTAGCTAGATTAGGCCAAATGTCCAATGACTAACAGCAATATGTAGCGTAGTATTATAGATAAACTCTCTCTATGAGTGGGAAAAAGTAGAAAATGCGCACCCTAGCTAAAAAGAGATTGCTCGCTAGTTCCGTAAATACACTTAATTCTCTGACCGGGTTGCGTAGATTTACGCAAATTTTAAAAGGCTAGATTTTGCAAGCTAGGAAAATTTTACAATATTTAAACATTTTTATTGTTATTTTGAATCACCACAAGTAAAACGGAATTAAGAGTAAAAAAATGAAATCTTCTGTTCGTATCGAAGAATCGAAAAGCACTAAATTATCGAACTTACTGCAACTGTTGTTGAAAAAATTAACGGCAGCAGTCACCAGAATAGAAAAGGCAGAAGGCAGCAAGGAGTATGAAAAAAAAATCAGCCGAGCGACGATCGCCCCTGGCAGTTTATTCTCAATTTTGATAATTGTACTGCTGGTGTTAAACGGGTGGCTCGTAGCTGGCAGCGGTGATAATTTGTACTATAGCCAACTCGCCCTGGGATTTTTGGGAATAGCAAATATTGTCTTTTTGGCGGTATCGGCGCGCTCAAACGCCTCTTCTGCCCTAGCGGACGATCGCCCATCCAGCAATCCCGACGGGGGCGATCGCTTTTTTAGCCTCTCGCTAGATCTGCTGTGCGTCCTTAGTTTTGACGGTTATGTAATACTCATCAACCCAGCAGCAGAAAAAATACTCGGCTATTCCCCAGGAGAAATGATTGGCCAACTCTTCATTGAATTCGTGCATCCAGACGATCGCGAAGTTACTTTAAAAGAAGCTGAAAGTATTGCTGCGGGGAATAATACGGTTGGGTTTGAAAACCGCTGGCGCTGTCGAAACGGCTCTTACAAGTGGCTAGCCTGGACTGCTACCCGTTTCTACGAGGAAGAATTGATCTATGGTGTCGGCCGCGACATTACCGCTCACAAACAAGCAGAAGCAGCGCTGCAACAGAGCCAGCGTTTTGTGGAGCGAATTGCCAATACCAGTCCGAATCTTATCTATGTTTACGACGAAACCGAGCAGCGAAATGTCTACAGCAACCGCGAAATCACTGACACCCTCGGCTATACCGCCGAAGAAGTTCAAAAAATGGGCAGCAGTCTGTTACCTACCATTATCCACCCTGAGGATTTAGCTAAATTTCCCGAATATTGGCAGCAATTAGAAAATGCTCCCGACGGCGAGGTTGTTGAGTACGAATATCGGGTGCGCGATCGACAGAATTGTTGGCACTGGTTAGTCAGCCGGAATATTGTATTTAGCAGAACAGATGAGGGAAAAATTCAGCAGCGCCTCGGTGCTGCAACGGACATTACAGAGCGCAAAATAGCAGAACAAGCTTTAGCAGAACAATTGAAACTTTCTTTATTCACAGCAGATGTGGGAATTGCTCTAACTCAAAACCAGACTTTGCTTGCAACTTTGCAATATTGCAGCGATGCAGTTGTGCGCCATTTGGATGCTGCGTTTGCTCGGATTTGGACGCTGAATGAAGAGGGAAATGTATTGGAACTGCAAGCAAGCGCGGGGATATATACTCACATTGACGGCGCTCACAGCCGCATTGCTGTCGGTGAGTTCAAAATTGGTTTAATCGCCTTGGAGCGAAAACCTCACATCACTAATTCTGTGCAAGAAGATCCCCGAGTCCACGACAAAGAATGGACGAAACGAGAAGGAATGGTGGCTTTTGCTGGATATCCGCTAATTGTTGACAATCAGTTGCTGGGAGTAATCGCGATGTTTTCTCGCCAGGAGTTGAACGAATCAACGCTGGTTGCTTTGGGATCTAGTGCCGATGCGATCGCCCTGGGAATTAAGCGCAAACAAACAGAAGAAGCTCTCGCCACACAAAAGCAAACTTTGAGGGCAATTATTGACAACGCTCCCATTTGGGTGTGGCTCACTGACACTAAAGGCAAGATGCTGTTGGTTAACAAAACTTTTTGCGAATCTGTGAACGTTCCTGAAGAAAGATTTTTGGCAGCATCTCACTCTTCAGAAATTTTGGGAGCGGAAGCATTTGCTAACTGCATGGCGTCTGACGTGCAAGTCTGGAGTCAAGATACTCCTTTTTATGCTGATGAAATTATCCAATTTGCTGACGGTGAAAATCACCATTTAGAGGTGATTAAAGCTAAGGTAAAAGAGGCAAACGGCAGCGCGATCGGCTTAATCGGTTTGGGTTTAGACGTTACACAACAAAAAGAAGCTCAACGAAAATTGCAAGCTTCGGAAGCGCGCTTCCGCAAGTTAGCGGAGCAGGAAGCGCTGCTGAACCAGCTAGCTAGCAATATCCGCGAATCTCTAGATTTAGATACTATTTTAGCAACAACTGTGCAGCAAATTCGCGACTTGCTGCAACTCGATCGCTGTGTGTTTATCTGGTATTTGCCCGACGCTTCGCCACCTGCTTGGGATGTCGTCCACGAAGCTAAAAATCATGACTTGTTCTCGCTTTTGGGTTATTTTCCTGCTGACATAACGGGTATACTGCCACAAAAAATTGCTAATTTGGAAGTTTATCAAATAGATGATGTTGCAACTGTCAGCGATCCCGTAGAACAAAAATTCTTTTTGGAGGTTGGTTGCAAGTCTGTCTTGGATTTGCCAATTAAAAGTGCCGGGGGTTTAACTGGTGTTGTTAGCTGCA
This sequence comes from Microcoleus sp. K4-B3, assembly GCF_036704615.1. NCBI lineage: Bacteria > Bacillati > Cyanobacteriota > Cyanophyceae > Oscillatoriales > Microcoleaceae > Microcoleus > Microcoleus sp. K4-B3. Next base: position 30,233 of record NZ_JAUBSF010000072.1, on the reverse strand, counting down.
TTTCTTGCAGCGAGGTGCGTAAGTGGACAAAAGAGGAAGTGGAGTTAATGGAGGCAATTGGCGATCAATTGGCGATCGCCATCAGTCAATCTGAACTTTACACTAAAAGCGTCGATTCAGCTCGGATAGCCCAAGAACAAGCTGCAAAACTCGAAATAACTCTGTGCGAACTCCAGCAAGCTCAAACTCAACTCGTGCAGGCAGAAAAAATGTCGAGTCTCGGTCAGATGGTAGCAGGAATTGCCCACGAAATCAATAACCCGGTCAGCTTTATTTTCGGCAATCTTACCTACACAAAAGAATACACCACAAACCTGATGAAACTGGTGCAAATGTATCGAGATGAATACCCGGAACCTTCTCCAGCTCTTCAGCAGGCAATAGAGGTGTTAGAGCTGGATTTTGTGCTAGACGACTTGCCGAAAATGCTGTCTTCTATGCAGGTGGGAGCTACTCGCATCCGGGATATCGTGCGGAGTTTGCGCAATTTCTCTCGCCTCGATGAATCTGACATGAAAAAGGTTAACATTCACGAAGGCATCGACAGTACATTGATGATTTTAGAACACCGTCTGAAAGTTCAGCCTGAGCGCCCCGCAATTCAACTCGTTAAAGAATACGGACAATTGCCACTGGTGGAGTGCTACGCCGGACTCTTGAATCAGGTGTTTATGAATATTATCGCTAACGCTATTGACGTTTTACAACAACCGCTCGAAAATCCGGGAATTATCCGCATTCGTACAGAGGTAGAAGGTACTCTCGCTGTGATTAGAATTGCTGATAACGGTGCAGGTATCACCGATCGAGTCAAGCAGCGGATATTTGACCCGTTCTATACTACAAAACCGATCGGTTCGGGGACGGGGATGGGTTTGGCGATTTCCCATTCAATTATTGTCGAAAAACATAAAGGTGAAATCAAGTGTTTCTCGGTGGTGGGGAAAGGCACTGAATTTATAATCGAGATTCCCATTAAAAGAACAGAAAATTAAATTGGTTTGTCTGCAAAAATACTAAGGTGAGTCAGTTGGAAAAACCAGAAGTTTTTGTACTAACCTTAAGACTGACGCACCCTACAGGCTACAAACAGATAAAAATATTTAACCAGAAAATTTTCTGGTGCGTATTGCCCACCAGACAACTAAAATTGATATGATATTAAAAATCAAAAATCAAAAATCAAAAATGGCATTACCTCCCGGCAGTTTAGGTTTACCCCTAATTGGCGATACCCTCAACTTTTTGCAAGATTCCCAATTTGCCAAAAAACGCCACCAGCAGTACGGGCCGATTTTCAAAAGCAGCATTTTTGGACAGCCTACCGTGTTTATGTGTGGCCAAGAGGCTAATTTGTTTGTTTTAAGCAATGACAACCAATATTTTGCTGTGACTTGGCCTCCCAGCACGAGAGCGCTTTTAGGGCCGCTTTCCTTGGCGTTGCAAACGGGTGCTAACCACCAAAATCGGCGCAAGTTGCTGTACCAAGCGTTTCAGCCGCGAGCTTTGGTAGGCTACATCGGCGCGATGGAAAATATCACTCAGCGCTATTTAGAAAAATGGGCCAAAATGGAAACCATGACTTGGTATCCAGAACTGAGAAATTATACTTTTGATGTTGCGGGTAAGTTGTTAGTAGGGATTGAAAATGGTTCCGAAACGGCGCTAGGACATTATTTTGAAACTTGGTGCAATGGTTTATTTTCGATTCCTTTAGATGTGCCTTGGACTCAGTTTGGCAAGGCGAAAAAGTGCCGCAAGCTGCTGTTGGCAGAACTTGAAAAGATTATTCGCGATCGCCAGCAAGGAACCCCTAGTGGCAATGATGCTTTGAGTTTGCTGATTTCGGCTCGCGATGACGAGGGAAATAGTTTGAGTTTGGATGAGTTAAAAGATCAAGTGCTGTTGCTGCTGTTTGCGGGACACGAAACTTTAACTTCGGCGATCGCCTCTTTTTGTCTTCTCCTAGGTCAAAATCCCGATGTGATGGCAAAAGTGCGGGCCGAACAGCAGCAGTTCCCCGCTACGGAACCGCTAACCCTGGAACAGCTCAAACAAATGACTTATTTAGAACAGGTTATGCGAGAAGTGCTGCGGTTGGTTCCGCCGGTGGGAGGTGCTTATCGGCAGGTAATTAATGCTTGCGAGTTCGCTGGCTACGAAATTCCCAAGGGTTGGACCGTGCTTTATCAAATCAATCAGACGCATCAGGATAGTCAACTTTATCCTGAACCCGATCGATTCGACCCCGATCGATTTAGCTCGGAGCGATCGGCTAAACCTTTCAGCTACGTGCCATTTGGTGGAGGTTTGCGAGAATGTTTGGGCAAAGAATTTGCCCGGTTAGAGATGAAGTTGTTTGCGGCAAAGATTGTTCGGGAGTTTGAATGGGAGCTTTTACCCGATCAAGATTTGAATTTAATCACAGTACCGACTCCCCATCCCCGCGACGGTTTGCGAGTGAAATTTCGTCGAACAACTATGAATAGGTAGAAAATCCAGATCCCCGACTTCTTGAAGATGTCGGGGATCTAATACCAAATCCGGCCCTATACCCTCCTGATCTATCTTCCTCTTCTTCTTTGTGTCCTTAGCGTCTTCGCGGTTTATCAAAAAGAACTAAGGCAAGCGTGTCAGAATTAGTAAAGTGCGTCAGATGCCAAAACCCTCGATCAGCCGATAGCATCTCAATCAACATCCAATTGCATCGGCCCCAGATACTTAGTTAAATAAGGCGAAAACACCTCATAAATCAGCGTCAGTGGCTTCCCGTGATGCCAAAACAAATAGTGTCGCCCCCAAAAAGGCCCCGACTGTTCAAAAGCTGACTCCAAGGCCACCGAATCACCGCAATAAATGCCCTGCACATCGCGATACAATTCTGTGCGGAGCCGCGCTAAACTGGCCCAAATGGGCAAAGATTTATTTTGTAAATATTCATCTACATGGCTCGCTTCCCACCAAGAAGTCGCATAGGCCAGGCGCTGTCCCGAAGCAGTCCGCAGCCACACTTGGCGGCGCAGGCGCGGCCCCGGAACCGCGACAATTTGCTGGGGCGCGCCGTCTGCGTCTTCACCCACTAAAGACATATCGATGACATCAACTTCTGTGGGTTCCCCTGTCAGCAGTTGCAGGTGACGGGTGGGGGAACCGTCGCCCAGGAGCAGTATTTGCCATGCCGGTGCGAGCTTGGTGTGGGGCAAACCCTTCTGTACTGCGTCTTCGGCTCCTTGCCACAGGGGGTTGAGAGCGTGCCAGGTGCGGCTGTTTTTGGGTGTGAATGTTGCAGTCAAGGGTCTTTACAAAACTTAATTTTTTGTTTATTATAACGCTTCTTCAATTATCCACTCAAAAATCAAAAATTGATCGACCGAGGACGATCGCCCATAGGATGTCCAGTGAAATAGTTATAATACTTTTGTTCGGGATTTTTATTCTTCCTTCTTCCTTCTTCCTTTTTCCTTCCACTATATGTTACGAATAACCGAAATAAAACTCCCCCTAGATCATCCTCAAGATGCGATCGCCAGCGCCATTCTCAAAAAGCTGCAAATTCCCCCCGAAGAATTGCTCGGCTATTCCATCTTCAAGCGCAGCTACGATGCTCGTAAAAAAGCAGAAATCCTCCTTGTCTATATTGTGGATGTAGAGACGACACAAAAAAAGCAAATTTTGGAACGCTTCAAAAAAGATCCTCATGTGATGGTAACACCAGACACGAGCTATCGCTTTGTAGCCCAAGCCCCCACCAATTTGACGATTCGCCCCATTGTGATTGGTACAGGGCCGTGCGGTATGTTTGCGGGTCTGATGCTGGCACAAATGGGGTTTCGCCCTATCCTTTTAGAACGCGGAAAAGCAGTGCGCGATCGCACGGTTGATACCTTTGGATTTTGGAAGAAAAAAGCAGAATTTAACCCAGAATCTAACGCCCAGTTTGGCGAAGGTGGTGCGGGTACTTTTTCCGATGGCAAACTCTACAGCCAAGTTAAAGATCCTCAGCATTATGGACGCAAGGTGCTGACGGAACTTGTGAATGCGGGAGCTTCACCGGAAATTCTATATATTAATAAACCGCATATTGGCACGTTTAAACTGGTGGGAATTGTCCAAAGTATTCGCGCCCAAATTGAATCATTAGGCGGAGAAATTCGGTTTCAAACTCGTGTGGAAGATATCCACATCGAAAATGGAAAAGTGCAGGGAGTTACCCTCGCCAGCGGAGAATATATTGCTAGTAATTATATAGTTCTGGCGGTGGGACACAGCGCCCGCGATACTTTTGAAATGTTGTTTTCGCGCGGGGTTTACATCGAGCCTAAACCTTTTTCCATTGGTTTTCGGGTGGAACATCCCCAAAGTATCATCGATCGCTGTCGTTTTGGCGATCGGGCAGGCCATAAGCTTTTGGGTGCCGCCGATTACAAACTGGTTCACCATTGCCAAAACGGTCGTTCTGTATATAGTTTCTGTATGTGTCCCGGTGGTTTGGTAGTGGCGGCTGCGTCAGAACCGGGGCGACTTGTCACTAATGGGATGAGTCAATATTCTCGCAATGAACGCAACGCTAACAGCGGGATTGTGGTGGGTATCACGCCGGAGGATTATCCCGGTCATCCCTTAGCAGGAATTGAGTTTCAACGTCGCCTAGAAGAACGGGCATTTGAGTTAGGAGGTGGCACTTACAATGCCCCTGGGCAGCTTGTGGGTGATTTTTTGGCAAATCGCCCTTCCACGGCGCTAGGCAGTGTGCAGCCGTCTTATACGCCGGGAGTTGTGATGACTGATTTGAGCGAAAGTTTGCCAGATTATGCGATCGCAGCTATCCGCGAAGCACTTCCGGCTTTTGACAAACAGATTAAAGGATTTGCGATGGATGATGCGGTTTTGACTGGGGTGGAAACGCGCACTTCTTCACCAATTCGGATTAAACGCAAGGAAGATTATCAGAGTTTGAATACAGAAGGTCTTTATCCTGCTGGGGAAGGTGCAGGATATGCGGGTGGTATTCTGTCGGCGGGGATTGATGGGATTAAGGTGGCGGAGGCGGTTGCTTTGAGCATATTGCGATCGGTAAATCACAAAGTTTGAGCTGGGATTAATATCAATTCCGGTTGCACCGGAATGATGTTGACTGTTGACTGTTGGCTGTTAGCGGTTTAAACAATACCGATGCAACCGGAAACGATATAACTGAGATATTGCACCAATATCAATTAGCCTTTTATGAACAGGCAAGATGCCTGTTCCACAAGAAATTTAATCTTTGTGGAACAGGCATCTTGCCTGTTGCTGAGATGATGCACATCTCTGATTAACCAACTGCAAATTCGGTGTATTGTCGGACATGAGGTGCATGATAGGCTAGCACAATTTCCTGGGATGGGACACCTCGTGCTACTAACTGATCGGCGATCGCCTCTTCAGTCCCGTCATGCTGCACCCAAATTTTCCCATCTTTAATATCTACATGAATCACACAGCCATAAATCCGAGTGCTACCGTTTTTCCAACCCACATTTACAAGTTGATAGCGATCCTTTACCAGATCGAAAATCGTCTCGCTGGAAACTGGATCGTTAGGCGATCGTCGCTGGGATCGTTCAGTTAGCAACTCCTGAATATATTGACGATACAAACTTACTTTATCCATTGAGAAATCTCCTCTTTTTCGGTATCGTAAACTAAAAGCGGAATTTGATTGCGTTCAATCACCCTTTGAATAAATGAGTAGTTGAAAAATCTAGTGTAAATATCTAAGGGAACTGCCAAGTAGAGAGTTCTCTCTGGATCGTCATATTCTAATGCAATCCGATAGTTAATAAATTGTCCCACTGCGGTATGAAATTCTGAAATCGTCGATGGTGCTAAAAACGTTTTGATTTCAACCGCAATTTTTTCATTATCCTTTGTAGCTGCTAATAACTGTTCGGCACCCAGATCGATATAAAAATCAACAAATCCCAGATCGATATGATAAGGATCATGAGTAATTGTCCAATCCTGATTTTGGAGGGCAGTCTTGACGAGTTCATGAAACTTATCTTTAGCTGGCATATTTATACTATAGCTAAGCACGATCGAATTTCCGTATCGGTATACTCAGGCGTCCAGCCTTCTTTGGTGGTAAAATAGCGCACAGCTTTAATTTTCCGGGCTGCTGTCAAATAAAACCAGTGTTCTGTATTCGCCGGCACGTTGATAAATTCTTCCGGCTGCACTGTGAGTTCGACTTGGCTGCCGTCGGGCCGCACGAAGCCGAAAATGCCCTCGCCTGCTACGATATAGCGGACTTCATCATCGGCGTGGATGTGGCACTTGTTGAATTTGGACAGCATGGTGTCGAGGTTTGGAATGTCTGGGTGCAGTACAATTAAGTCGCGATCCTGATAGCCTGCACTTTCCGACAACTGTTGAAAGTAGCCGTCGAGGGCTTGCAACACTTGCTCTTTTTGATTGTCGTCAAGAGCATCTTTAGCTAACAAATTTTGAATTTCAGCGCTGTCACCCACGGGCCAGCGGTTGAGTTGAATGTTTAAGGAAGCGAGTTCTCGGGTAATATCGCTTTGTTGAGTGTAGGTTGTACCGTTTTCGAGTCGCAGGATAGCCATTTTTGCACGTTCCAATTTTTGGGTGAGGCGATACACAGGCACTGTGAAAGATGTTTGTCGATCGCGCCTGTACCAGAATCACAATTTTAACGCTAATTTGAACAGGCTTTCCGGCCTGTTCCACAACAGTTGAATATTTGTCGCGATAATATTGATAATTGACACTCCTGGGCCTAAAGGCGTGAGGATTCTTCGTTCACAGACCCAACTTGCCCAGACAAGATTGCTCCAGCCTGAGTAGAGGTCGAATCTCCCGAAGCGTTCGGATTTAAAATCCAGGTTCCTACATGACCTGTAGTACCCAAGGCTAAATTCAGGATATTTCTAGCGGCGTTCCAATCTCTATCTAATTCAAGTCCACACTTGCAACTATGTGTTCTAGTAGATAGAGATTTTTTCACAACAGTGCCACAGTTAGAACATTTTTGAGAGGTATAAGCTGGATTAACGGCAATCGTTATTTTCCCAAGCTTAATTCCAAAATATTCCAACCATTTCCTGAATTGATACCAACCAGCATCATTAATTGACTTAGCGAGACAATGATTCTTCACTAGGTTTTTAACCCTCAAGTCTTCATAGGCGACCAAATCGTTAGATTGGATTACGCAACGCGCTATTCTCTTAGCGTGTTCTTGACGCTGCCTACTTATTTTGAGGTGTACTCGCCCTAGTCGATTAATGGCTTTCTTTCGGTTGGTAGAGCCTTTCTTTTTGCGAGAAACGCGGCGTTGTCGAGACTTCAGTCGCTTCTCACCTTTCTTATAGAATCTGGGGTTCGGTTCACTATGTCCGTTGCTGTCGGTATAAAACTCTTTGAGTCCAACATCTAAACCGATTGTTCGCCCACTCGAAGTTGTTTCAAATTGGCATTCAATCCTGATTACAAATTGGACATAGTAACCGTCAGCACGTTTAACCAAACGTACCCGCTTAATTTGCTCGACTTGGTAGAAGTTTAAGTCCCACGTCCCTTTCAGCTTGAGTCTGCCGATACCTTTTTTGTCGGTAAAAGTGATTTGCTTGCGCGTCTGGGAAAGTGACCACCCTGAAGTCTTATACTCAACTGAGCGACAGTTTTTCTTAAATTTTGGATAGCCTTTCTGACCGGAAACCTGGCGCTTGCAATTGTCGTAGAACCGAGCGATTGAAGTATAAGCACGTTCAACCGAAGCTTGACAAGCATGGGAATTTAAAGTCTTGACAAACGGAAATTCATCCCGCAATGCTGTGTTGTAGCGATAAAGCTCTTTCTGTCCCACGGCGTGATTGTCCATCCAGTAACGGATGCACTTGTTGCGGACAAACTGAGCGGTTCTAATCGCCTCATCTATAGCAGTGTATTGGGTTGTTTTTCCTTTAACTTTAAATTCCAGAACTATCATTTGACGTGGAAAAACCCTACGGCAATAGTCTAACATAAAAAAGTCGCCCGCTTATGGGCGAGGCTTGAAACCCAAATTTTTGGTCAGGTGCCAGCTAGCACCAGCAGCGATCGGCAATACTGATATCTTAACTGTAACTTTTGCAACAACTATGCCTACTTATACGGGAATTTCTAGCGAAGCATTTCAGCATCCCCTCGATCGCCAAGCTGAGGAAGCGTTACGCAGCGTACCTGGATTTGACTTAATTGCCAGCAAATTTGTAGAATTTGTCTACGAACGACCGCAATTCGTTTACTTAATGGGAAATAGCATTCAAGTCGGGCCACGCCAATATGCCAGCATTTATCATATATTTCGGGAGTGCGTGCAGGCTTTAGATGTTTTTCCCGAACCGGGTTTGTTTGTTTCTCAGAATCCCTCAGTTAACAGCTATGCCCTGGGTAAAAACCAGCCTTATGTAGTATTAAACACTGGTCTTTTAGACTTGTTGGACGAGGCGGAACTGCAGGTAGTCTTGGCTCACGAGTTGGGACACATTAAATGCGGTCATCCAACTTTAAATCAAATGGCGATGTGGGCAATGAGCGTTGCCTCGACAATTGGCGAGATGACTTTCGGGCTGGGAAATATGGTCGGCAGCGGTTTAATTTACGCTTTTTATGAGTGGCGTCGCAAGGCTGAATTATCGGCAGACCGGGCGGCTTTGTTGGTAACGGATGACTTGAACAGTGTGATGAAGACGATGATGAAACTTGCGGGAGTTAGCAGTAAATATGCTGACCAATGCAGTTTGCAAGAATTTATCCGCCAGTCTGACAACTATCAAGAGCTCGATCGAGACAATCTCAACCAAGTGTATAAGTTTTTACTTTACAACGGCGGGCAAGGCGTGATGCTGAGTCACCCTTTCCCCGTGGAACGCCTGCGGTATTTGCGAGATTGGGCAAGTTCCGAGGAATACCGCCAAATTAAGCTGGGGAACTACAAGCGGGCGGTAGCTGAAGGTGCGGTTGATGTGAAGTCCCAAACGCCCAACAGCGAGACGGAGGCTTTGCGCCGTCAGATTGAAGAGTTGCAGCGGGAGATCGATCGGCGCAAATCGCAGTGAAAGGCTTTAAATTCCTCGTTCCCAGGCTATCTCTGCCTAGGGCACCAGTTACTCTTTCTTGTGGGGTGGCATCCTGCCCGCCTCAAAATCGAGATTATTTTCGAGATTTAGCGGATTTGTGGCAAAAAGGAAGGTAAAACGAAGGTGGGGAAGACAGAGACTTACTCGCAACTCGCCTCCAATCTAAAAACTGTCCTCTCCTTTCTGAAATCTGTTTCCGACGAAGTGTAGTTTAAATCAAGAGAAGCTTATAACTCAACGGGACTAAAAAAAATGATTATTGATAAACCAATGAATACTAACAAGTCAACTTCTAATTTTTTCGGCAACGTGGGAAAAGTTGCGATCGCCCTGACTCTTTTGGCTGCCGGCATGGCATTTACAAATCCTGGGAGAGACAAATACCTAAATTATGCTTCCGGCGTACTCCAAACCGAGTTGGAAAGCACTGTGTGCAAAGATTCTCGCGTGCCTAAAGCTTTGAGCGGCGTTGCAGATACTTTGCTCGGCAGTTGCAAGAATTTGCTGACTTCGCAGCGGGACACGATCGAAAGTTTGCTCGACAATACAACGCAGCGTCAAAATTTAGGTTTGGTCAGTATTTACACAACTGAATTAGGCAAAAAAAGCTATCAAACAGTTGGAGCTTTTGGTAATTTTGTTACCCTGCCACCTAGTTCTGAAAATCCTCAAAATTAGAGTCCAATTAAGTTCAATTGTAGAAACCGGGTTTTGTAGAAAGCCCGGTTTTTGCTTACGTAATTCTCTCTAATAAAATCTAAAGAAATTCGGATACAGGCAGGACATATTTTTAATCAAGCCCGGTATTAAAACCAGAACATTAAGTATTGTTAAAAATAAAAAGTTATCGTGCCACTTAATATTAACATGAACACTAAAGTTTGATATTTAACAAATAAGCAGATGGCAATGCAATTAAGTAAGGGTGAAAGATTTAATATCTCTCAAGAAGCGCCGGATTTAAAAAAAATGGCGATCGCCCTCGGTTGGCAGGTGACAGAGGCAGGACAAAGCTACGATATTGATGTCTCTGCGTTTATGCTAGGTGCTGACGGCAAAATACCTAACGATAAATATTTTATCTTTTACAATAATCTGCAATCCTTTGACAGTTCGGTACTACAATCGATTCCTGAAACAAACAACCAAGGTCAAGAGAATAAGACTATTTACGGCGTTATCTTAGAAAGAGTTAATCCTGAAATTGAGGAAATAACTTTTGTTGTCACTATTCACGATGCAGAGAAAATTAATGCAAATTTTAGCAATATCAAAAATGCTTTTATCAAAATTAGCAATTTGGATACGAAAAGCGAACTGGTTCGGTATGAATTAAAAGAGAATTTTTCGCGAGAGACTGCTGTAGAATTTGGTCGTTTGTATAGAAAGAATGGAGAGTGGAGATTTCAGGCGGTAGGAGCAGGATATCAGGCTGGATTGCAAAGTTTTGTTGACAAGTATTGCAGCTAAAACAGTAATAATATTGCTCCAATCACTCACGAGTTGGCAGCGGGAACAGCCGATGATTTGCAGTTCCCGGCTGGGAAGTTGGAGGTGAAGCCAGAACCGGAAGCGGAACAGTCTCGTCTGGAGCTTTTGGTAACTTTGTTACCTTGCTACCTAGTTTTGAAAATGCTCCAAACTAATGTCAAATTAAGTTCAATTGTAGAAACCGCTTGGGGCAGAAATCCCGGTTTTTACTTAGGTAATTCTCTCTAAGTAAATCTCAATAAATTCAGATACAGGCAGCAGATATTTTTAATCAAGCCCGCGATTAGAGAAACTCTGTTAAATTTCATTAATTAAATAACTTATTGTGCCACTTAACATTAAGATTAGGAGTATAAAATTTTAGGTTTAACAAATAAGTATATGGCAATGCAATTAAGTAAGGGTGAGAGATTTAATATCTCTCAAGAAGCGTCCGGTTTAAAAAAAATGGCGATCGCCCTGGGTTGGCAGGCGACAGAGGCAGGACAAAGCTACGAGATAGATGTCTCTGCGTTTATGCTAGGTGCTGACGGCAAACTACCTAACGATAAATATTTGATCTTTTACAATAATCTGCAATCCTGTGACGGTTCGGTACTGCAATCGATTCCTGAGAAAAACAACCGAGGTCAAGAGAATAAGACTATTTACGGCGTTATTTTAGAAAAAATTAATCCTGAAATTGAGGAAGTGACTTTTGCAGCCACTATTCACGAAGCACAGAAAATTCATGCAAATTTTAGCAATATCAAAAATGCTTTTATCAAAATTACCAATTTGGATACGGGAAGCCAACTTGTTCGGTATGAATTAAAAGAGAATTTTTCGCGAGAGACTGCTGTAGAATTTGGTCGTTTGTATAAAAAGAATGGAGAGTGGAGATTTCAGGCGGTAGGACAAGGATATCAGGCAGGATTGCAGAGTTTGGTTGACAAGTATTCCAGCGGAAATAGCAATAATATTGCTCCCATTAGTAGGGAGTTGACAGCGGGAACAGCAGCAGATGATTTGCAGTTGCCGGCTTGGGAGTTGGAGGTGGATTCAGAACCGGAAGCGGAACAATCTCCTCAGACTCGAAGGGTACAACCATCGCAAATTAACAATCAAGTTAATTCCCGAAGTCGCAAAATACCGCTAGCTATAGCGGCAGGTTTAGGGGTTTTGGTGTTGGGGACAGGTGCAGGGATGAGCGCCGTTATGCGATCGGGAAATGAAACGCTGAAGCAAGCGAAAATACTGGCAGTTGAAACGCAGAATGCAGGGAAAGTCACCGATGTAAATCTGCTCAGAAGTTTCGATCGACGACTTAAAGAAACGATCGCCAATTTAGAGAAAATTCCTAACTTCCCCGGCTTTGGGTATCAACAAGCTAGAGCAGATTTGCTGCAACTGCGCCCGAGTTTGGTTCCAGTAGCGCAAAACTTACAGGCGGCAGAAAGTCTAGAAAAAGCTCAACAATTGGCAATGGAAGCTGCTGTGATTGTGGTGCAAAAACCGCCTCATCCGATCGAAGTTTGGCATCAGTCGCAAAGTAAATGGCAACAGGCGATCGCACTTTTAGAAGCGATCGATTCACGTACACCTGTTTATAATCTAGCTCAAAATAAGTTATCTAATTACCGAGCCAATCGCGCTGTTATCAGTCAAAGAGTTGCGATCGCTCAAAAAGCTGCAAATTTCAGCAACCAAGGTTCTTTGAAAGTTCAAAAGGGAGATGTTGCGGGGGCGATCGCCAATTTTACTCAGGCTTTAGCGCTGAATCCGAACATACCTCAAGCTTACCTCGGATTGGGGATTGCTACTTCAAAACAGGGAAACAAGCAGCAGGCAATTTACAATTACGATCGAGCGCTGCAATTTAATCCTAACTTGGCAGAAGCTTATTTCGGTCGCGGTCAAGCATACTATGAATTGGGAAACAAGCAAAAGGCGATCGGCGATTACGAACAAGCTATTCGCGTTAACCCTAATTATGGTTTGGCTTATTTGGAACGAGGTGCTATTCGCTGTATGCTGGGAACAAAATCGCAAGCAGTAGCAGATTTTCAACAAGCGGGAGAACTTTTCTCAAAGCAAGGAGACGGAAATAATTACCAATTAGCACAAAGCTTTATTAATGATTGTCAAGAACCGAGTGTACAGGCTGCAATCTGCGATTATCGAAGGAACATAGACTCCTTCGGCAGACCCTGCGGTCGATCTGTTAATGTTCCGATTATAATTAGAAGAAAATCGGCGATCGCTACCTCAAGTTCGGGTTCTACTGATGTTAAAAGCAATAGCAGCCCCGAAAAAATAGCGCCGGAAAATTATGATAGCAGCAGCACCAGAACTCGCAGCAGGAGAAGAAGCAGAAGGTAAACCGCTGTGGCATTAGTTAGTAGATGACACAATCTGCTGGTAAGCATCGATGGTTTGTTGGGCGATCGCATCCCAGTTATAATACTTTTCGGCATACTTTTTGCCGTTCAATCCCCGCCGCTGGCGCTCCTGTGGATTCAGAAGTGCTGATTTGATTGAATTGGCGATCGCCCCTACTTCCAAAAGCCCCACCCAACCAGCTTCTGCTTGCTGTATATCTTCCGCAATATGTATGCGATCGGAAATTACGACAGGTACACCAGCGGCCATCGCTTCTGCTACAGCAATGCCAAAGTTTTCGTAGTAGGAAGGCAATACAAATAAGTCGGCTTTTCTCAATAGTGCAACTTTTGGATCGCCACTAACAAAGCCAGTGATTGTTGTAGATTGTCCTAAACTTGAATTTTGTATTTTTTCTTGAATTTTTGTTTCATAACCTGCATCTTGCGGATTGGAACCTGCTAAAATAAAATGAAAACTTATGCCTTCTGCTAAAAGACTTTCCAGTGCGGGAATTAGCAAATCTAACCCTTTTTTGGGTTCAATCCGCGACATAAATAATATTATTGGTATTTCAGAATCCGGCAATATATCAGAATAAAAATCTGCCCTCACCCCCAATGGAATTACCAAATCTTGTGGCACGGGCATCTTGCTTGTGCTATCCAAACCAAATCTTTCTGATATTTTAGCTTCTTGCTTGCTGGTGAAATGAATTGCTGCTGCATCTGCTAAATTAGGGCGTTCTAAAACTGCTGCATAAATCTGTTTTAAGCGCTTTTTTTTCTGCAAGTCTGCGGGGTCAAGCATACCGCAGGGACGGATAATATACGGTAAGTGGCGATATCTAGCAATTGTGGCAGCAAAGGTAGTTACCGGTGAGAATAAAGCGTGAATGTGGGCGAGGTCAAATTGTTGTGCATTTGCATTCAACCACTGCAATAACGAGAGAGAAAACTTATATCTACGAAACGGAGAACAGCGGAAGTAAATAATTTGATAGCCGTTTTGTTGTATTGGTTGATTTAGAGTCACATCTAAGGGACTTTGACCGATATCTCCGTTAGAATCTGTGGTGATAATTGTGACATCGATGCCTTTGCAAGCGAGGGCAGCAGAAAGTCCGAGTACCATTTGACTCGGCCCGCCGTAGACGAGGGAAATTGAGGGAATAATTTGGAGGATTCGCATGGTTAGCACTCGGTGTTAGCTGAGGTAGCTGGTTGTGTTATCATAGAAAGAATTGCAAATTTTGCACGTTATACTAATTTAGGCGATCGGAGGCAAGTTATGCTGATTGGATTCAGCGTCGGCAACTACAAATCTTTTAAAGAAACTGTCACCCTCAGCATGGTAGCCTCGTCAATTACTGAGGAAGACAAAGAGCTGAACGAAAATAATGTATTCCCAATTAATGATAAGTTAAGCTTACTCAAAAGTGCTGCTATTTATGGAGCTAACGCCAGTGGTAAGAGCAACCTTGTTGCTGCTATTAACTTTATGAAATGGTTTGTCCTCAACTCATCCAAAGAAACGCAAGTTTCAGACGCGATCGATATTGAAGCATTCAGGCTAAGTACGGAGACAGAAAAAGAGCCGTCTTTCTTTGAAATCGTTTTTCTACTAGAAGACAAAACTTTTAGGTACGGTTTTGAGGTGAACGCGCGGGAAGTTGTTTCTGAGTGGCTATTTCAAGCTGATGAAAGTGAAGAAAAAATGCTTTTTGAACGGGATTTTGACAATTATATATTAGATCATTTCCCAGAGGGACAAGGCATTAGCGATAAAACCCGAAGTAATGCTTTATTTCTTTCTGTAGTCGCACAATTTAATGGTAAACTTTCTGGCAAAATATTGCTGTGGTTCAGTAAAACTTTGCAATTGATATCAGGCTTGCAAGATAGACAATACCGCAAGGAAACCTTGGAGTCTTTCGAGAATGCTGGGCACAGACACGATATTATTGAATTTATCAAAAAATTAGACTTAGGTATTTTAGATATTTTTGAAATCACGATAAACATTCCACCTCCTGTATTTTTTATTTCTGATAATACAGCACAATACGGGGGTTCCTATAGTAGTTTATACCCTTATTCTGAAAGCAAAACTACAAGCAAAACTACGGTGTCCACATCTCACCCCAAATATGATGCTGATGGTAAGCAAACTTCTATGGAAATATTCGATATCGAAAAGCATGAATCCGAGGGAACAAACAAACTATTTGCATTAGCAGGCATTCTCCTGGATACTTTAAGAACAGGAAAAATTTTATTAATTGATGAACTTGATGCCAGACTGCATCCGCTGATTACTCGCGAATTAATCTGCTTATTCAATTCTAACGAGACTAATCCGCACAACGCACAGCTTATATTCACGACACACGACACAAACTTGCTCAACAGCAAGACTTTTCGCAAGGATCAAATATGGTTTACCGAAAAGGACAAAAAGGGCGCTACTGATTTGTACTCTTTGGTAGAGTATAAAGTAGGAAACAATGCCTCATTTGAGCGCGATTACCTGATCGGCAAGTATGGCGCTATCCCTTTTATTGGTAATTTTAAAGAACTAATAGGTGAACTTCATGAATAAAAAAAGTTCGTCTAGAAGAACAAATATTGATTACTACAATAGAAAGGTTAAAACTAGAAGATGGTTTTTAATCGTGTGCGAAGGTGAGAAAACAGAACCCAACTATTTTAAAAGTTTCCCGGTAGACTCAAAGGTAATTAAGCTTGATATGCAAGGAGAAGGAAAAAATACGAATAGTTTAGTAGAAAAAGCTATTGAGTTAAAAAACGACTCAGAATCCGACGAAACAGACCGATTTTGGTGTGTGTTCGATCGCGATAGAAACCCTAAAAATCCTAACGACTCACAAAATTTTAATTCAGCCATAACTCTTGCAAGAAATAACGGCATTGACGTAGCTTATTCAAATGATGCTTTTGAATTGTGGTATTTGCTGCACTTCCATTTTTATAAGACGGGAATTTCTCGCCAGGATTATCAAAATATGCTAACCAAGTTATTGGGACACAAGTATGAGAAAAACAGCGAGACAATTTATGAGGAACTAAAAGACAGACAGCAGGATGCAATTAAACACGCAAAACGGCTTTTAATTGAATACGATCGCCCCAATCCTGAAACTGACAATCCTTCAACAACAGTACATTTGCTAGTCGAAGAACTTAACAGTTTTATTCCTGATTGATGAGGAATTTTGGCAGTACATACATCTGATTATCAAAAGACCTCAGAAACCCGCTTTCTTCGTATATTTCTCGTGACTCGTCGCAAAACTCGTAGAAACCGGGTTTCTAGCCACCCCATGCTTAAGCCCTGCAACTTTCACTGCAATAAACTCAGAGAAAACTTATATCTACGAAACGGAGAACAGCGGAAATAAATAATCTGATAGCCGTTTTGTTGTATTGGTTCATTGAGAGGAAACTCTAAGGGAAGTTGACCGATATCTCCGTTAGAATCTGTGGTGATAATCGTCACATCAATGTTTTTGGCCGCGAGGGCCGCAGAAAGTCCGAGTACCATTTGACTCGGCCCGCCGTAGACGAGGGAAATTGAGGGGATAATTTGGAGGATTCGCATGGGGACTCGTTCTTTAAATCAACAAACCAACATATCCCATGACAAATTTAATTATCTGGAAAAGGCTGCCCGTCTAGCTGTTCAGCTTCCTCTCTCTTTGTGGCTGTAATTTGGGTATTATGAGCCATTGTCTTTGAAAATTCATACATTTCACTGGCTTTAGCTTCCGCAGCTTTCACAATTTCAAGGATTTCCAGGAGTTGACTTTCATCTGGTAATTGTTTCATGGCAATGCTTCTAATCTCTCAACTACTTTGTCAATCATAATTCTCGATTCTGGAGCCATATGTAGCAAGGTGGCTAAATAATCTCCTGCTTTTTGAACATCTTCATCGGGCACACCAGCCATCAATACATTGCTCACAATGTGCTCTGCTTGTAAGCGAACACCTGATACGCAGAATTGAAAATTACTGATCGAAGAAAAGTATTGCATCAGTATTTCATTTTCTGGAAAAAGAGACATTCCTGTTCTAAGTGCAAAAAGTCCCTGCGTGGCTTGGCGTTCGGTCTCGTGCAGTACCTGGTAGAGTTCGTCAACCAAAGAGCGTATGTCGGAAGGAATAGACATTTACTACAGCTTGATATTTAACACTTGCATTATACTGCTAAAAATTACAACAATTCTTTGTAAAATTCTAACAACTGCTCAGCTAAAGCTCTATTGGTATAATTGCTCATCGCTCTTTGATAACCCCGATCGCCCAAATCAGCAGCCAACTCCCGCCGCTGCATCAATTGCTGCAAACACTCGCGCAAAACCCCTGCATTTCCCTCTGGGAATATTAACCCCGCATCGCCGATGACGTGAGGAATTTCCCCGCAGTCGGAACCGATCACCGGAATTTGACAGGCCATCGCTTCAATTAAAACGTGACCGAATTGTTCTTTCCAGCCCACAGTGGTCAAAGTTTTGAATTTATAGCTGGTTTGCGAAGGCAATACCAAACAGTTCATTAAGTTAATGTAGGGGGGTATTTGCTCGTGGGAAACGCTTTCTACCCAGATTATTCGGTCGCTGATTCCCCATTCAATACATTTTTCGGCGATGTTCGTCCGCAAAATTCCTTGTCCTACTAACAGCCACTTCCAAGAGATTTTGTTCAACCCTGCCAAGGCTTCAGCTAAAGTCAACAGTCCTTTTTCTTCGACAAATCGCCCTACAAACCCTACCACAAAATCGGTCGGTGCAATGCCGAACCTGCGCGATAAATCAGCGTCTTTAGCAGTAGGGCGAAACAAAGTTTCATCTACTCCGAGTTGTGGCATTACTTTCACCGCACCTTGATAGCCCCGCTGACGCAAAATTCTAGCTCCATCTAGGTTGCCTGCAATAATTCCGTCGGTGTGCTGAAGATTGTAATTTTCTAATACTGAAACAGGCCAATTCAATTGATAAGGCAGATTCCACCAGGTAAATAATATATTTTTTGCTTGGAGTTTGAGCAGTTTATTTAGTAATATTAACTGAGCGCAAGCGATAGATTTTGAACCTTGTTCAACTTGAATTATCTGCGGTTGAATTTTCTGCAAAAGTTCAATTAAATCTGTACCAAAAGTTAGCAATCCTTGATTGTTTTGACTAAAGTTGGAGACTGGGACTACTTTAAATGAAGCATTTTGATAAAATTGCGTTTGTATAATTTTATTTTGTACACCTCCGGGTTTCCAACGCTGCGGCACTACAACTGTTACTTCTATATCGGGCTCTAGGTTGGCTAATATCTTGAATTTTTCCCGGTTAATGTCCACAATATAGGTGTGACTGGCAACGAGAATTCTCATTTATTGGGAAGGGCGAATGGGGAATAGGTAATTATTGAGCGTTAATCTTGTCTTGATGGCTGTAACTTTGTCCGTCATTCCACAGAGATTGAATTACTGTATTTATAGCACTGAGAAAACCCAGGATATAAAAAGCAAATCTAGTTAGGATTTTAATAGGCGAGTGGCTTTTATAACAAGGCGGATTTCCTAAAACGTGGCAGTCAAAGAGTTTCGCAAAAAATCGCAGGCATTGAAAGGCTGTTAAATTTTTCAATCCCATGAGGAAATGGTTGTGATAAAATGTGACTTGATATTCGATCGATCGCGTACTGACATCGTGACATCCGCCGCTCTCTTCCCCAAAGTGAACTAAACACGCATTGGGATCGTACCAAATTTTCATGCCAGTCGATCGCAATCTCAAACAAAAATCCGACTCCTCCCGCACCGCACTCCCTGCAAACCGCTCGTCAAACCTCAGCCCCCATTCGGCAAAAACCTGCCGGCGAAATGACATATTGCAGCCTCTAGCCGAGAGCACCTGCTGCGGTTTGACTGTATGCACCAAATCAATAAAATACCAGGCAATCCCGGCATCCATCGCTTCTGAGGGCAAATATTCGATCGCCAAATCCCCTCCAGAATTATCCAGTTTCATTCTGTCAAAAACCCGGCCCGCCACACATCCCACATCGGGTTTTTCTAAATAGTTGTCAGCGTGAGCAGCCAAAAAACCCTCTGGCAATTGTACATCATCATCAATAAATAAAATAATCTCTCCAACTGCGCGCCGCACTGCATAATTTCGAGCAGCAGGTAAACTCGCCCAATCTACTCTAAACCAGCGAATTTTCCCAGCATTTGCCAATTCGTGTAAATAAACTTGAGTTTCTGATTCGTGGTTGCGAGTTTGATCGATTACCAGCACTTCAAAATTCGGGTAATTTTGCCGAATCGCATCAGCCAATGTCTCTCGCAGAGGTTGCTCGCGGTTGTAGGTAGGTATCACAACAGAAATCATCATTTGCAGTTGCCACTTTCATTATTTCTCTACACGCCAAAGCCAGACATCGCCTGGTTTGTAAATTGGTGTGATTTTATATTTTTGCACTTTTTCTAGTTCAAATTGCAATGCTTCTGTAGCTCGGTAGAGAAATACATCGCTAAAACCATCAGGAATTTTAACTTGCTCGGGTTTAACTGCCAGCAAAAGTTGTACTTGCGGCTTTAGCAGATAGCTGACAGACAGTATTTTCCCTGTGATGTTGTTGCCTCCGTGAGTGATTACTAAAGGTTTTTTGGCTTGATTGATAATCGCGGCTACTTGGGGATTGTATTTAGTGCTAGAAGGATACTTGTTCCACCAAAGTTGTGACTGTGAGCTGACGGCACAAGAAACTATTCCACTCGATATTAGCGCTATTAAACCGAGCTGCCACAGCTTTTGTTGTCGGGGATTGGTGGCGGCTGCAATTTTAGCGGTGAATAGGTAGGCAACAGCTATCTGGATTGCTAAAATATAGGGAACCAGATAGCGATCGGCAACGCCTCGCACGGCTATCAATACTATCGCTGTAATTCCGATCGCTGTCAAGACAAACAGCCAAACTCGTTTGGGAGTTGAGCGGCAGAGTGAGTATATTGAATGTGCGATCGCTAACAGTAATACGGCCACTACAATCAGTCTGATTAAAGTTGTAGCAATACCGCTCGAACACAATTTGATAATTCCGCCCGCCCAATGCGTGTCGATAAACATTCGGCCGGTGATGAGAATTAAAGGTTTAAGTGAAGACATCAAAGACAGGGAAAGGCGGGGCAAGCCTACTGTTGCCTCGATTTTTGACGCGTTATAAAGTAATACCCAAATCCAAGGAGCAAAAAGAATTATTGCTATCGCGGTAGCTACTAAATAAGTAATTAATGTTTTGCCAAAGCGCCAATTTTCCTTGATAATTACATAGATACCGTGGGCGAATACTACTAAAAAAAATAATAAACTAGAATACAGTCCTAAAGTCAGGGCGATCGCATAAATAGACCAAACAGCTTTGCTCAATTTAGATGTGGCGGGATAATTTTGTAGGGCGATCCTCTTCGAGGGCTTCGCTAACGCCCGCAGCAGAATTGCATTCGACAGCAAGACGAGGACTGCAAACATCATGTACGGTCTTGCCTCTTGCGCGTACAAGACGTGAAAAGGTGAAACAGCGACGATTGTAACAGCCACCCATCCCGCAGACGCAGAGCGAAATAATTCCCAGCACAGCCAATAAACGCTGGGGAAAACTAACAAACTAATCCAAGCTGAAAGACTTCTGACAGTCGCCACTTGCGGACCGAACAACTGCACCCAAAATCGGGCTAAAATAAAATACAGCGGCGACAGTTGAGGTTCTTCTGTAGCTAAACCTTTAACAGTATCCAACCAAGTCTTTTCGGGATTTATCTGCTGGTATTTCTCCTGCAAATCTTCGACGCTAATTATTTTTCCTTGAAAATCTTGCTGCACCATTTCCGTCCAGGTGTAGCCAGAAATTCGCAGCGAGGTGATAGATTCGTCGAACGAGTAGACTTTGCGATCCAGATTAGTAAAGCGAAAAAATATCCCTGTTATTAATATGACGACAATTAAAATTTTTAAAAAAATTCGATGCAGCCGCCCATTTTGAATTGATTTGGTGTTCATACAATCAGAAATGGGGAAATGAAGAAAGAAAGATTTAGTTATTGAGGAGAGAGGGAATAAGCAGGAGGGAATAAAGAATGAGAAATTGGTTTCAATATCCCCTATATTTATCTAGAGGCTTCTTTATTCTGCTTTCTTCATTATTCCTTCTTGCTTCTCCCTTCTGCCTTCAGATTAATTCCCCATTTCCATCAGATAGCTATGTGTTGCTGAACGGCTAAAACTAAATTTTCAGTCCAGAAATTAGCCAATTCGGCGCTGGCAGCTTCCACCATAACTCGGATTAGCGGTTCAGTGCCAGAAGCGCGCACCAAAACCCGTCCCTGTTCTCCCATTGCTGTTGTAGCACGTTCGATCGCATTTTGCATTGCTTCGCACTCGTGCCATTTCAAGCGTTTTTCGCGATCGTCCACCCGAATATTTCGCAGCAACTGCGGATAAGTTTGGAAACTGCCACTTACCAATTGTGCCAAAGATTGCCCGGACTGGCGCACCAGCGAAGCCAAATGCAAAGCTGTCAGCAAACCGTCGCCGCTGACACCGTAATGCGGACAAAGAATGTGTCCCGACTGTTCGCCGCCCAACATCGCACCGGTGCGCTGCATTTCAGCGTGAACGTACTGATCTCCCACGTTGGTTCTAGTTAGTTTGCCCCCCAATTCTTCCCAAGCTCGCTCGAAGCCGAGGTTAGCCATTACAGTAGAAATAATTAAATTGGACGGTAACTGTTGGGAGTCGCGCAACTGCCGGCCCCACAGATAAAGAATGTAATCGCCGTCAATCGATCGACCTTGGTTGTCAACACCCAAAACTCGATCGGCATCGCCGTCAAAAGCAAATCCCAAATCAGCATTGTGTTCCAAAACCGCCGCTTGCAAACTGTCGAGATGAGTAGAACCGCAGTTAACATTAATACGATCGCCATCAGGAGAGTCGTGCAAACAGATCACCTCCGCCCCCATTTGCGCGAACACCGCCGGCCCCAAACCCGCAGCCGCCCCCCAAGCCAAATCCAAAACTATCCGCATTCCCTCCAAATTCATCTGTTGCAGCGAATCACAGAGCGAAGTGGCATAATCTTTAACCAACTCAGAGCGATGGTAGTGGTGTCCCCAAGCCAAGCTAGCAACCGGAACTTTTGCCCCCCGGATTCCCGCTTCGATTTGTTCCTGCAAATGCTGCGACAGCTTGGAGCCGTTTGAGCCGAAAAATTTAATGCCGTTGTCTTCTGGGGGATTGTGAGAAGCCGAAATCATCACTCCGCCGACCGACTCCGAAACGCTTGCCAGATAAGCAACGCAGGGAGTGGGACACAATCCCAAATTCCACACTTCTAAACCGGCGGCCGTCAAACCCGCTGACAGTGCCATTGCCAGCATATCGCTGGAATTCCTGCTGTCTTGCCCCAAAATCACAGGCCCCTGGTTGGGGGTATTTTGGCGTAGAACTTGTCCAGCCCAGAAGCCCACTTGCAAGGCTAGGGGTGCATTCAGCAATTCTCCAACTTTCCCGCGAATGCCGTCTGTGCCGAAGAGTTTGGTATTTGGCAGGGAGAGGCTATTTCCCAGCAGAATCGTATCCAGTTTGGCTGGCTGTACCGAGTTAACAGCCGGAAACTCGCTGCCACGAGGGCGCGAAGGTGTCTGAACCATATTCACTCCTTTAGGAATATTCACACTCACACTTTGGGTTCATGTTACAACTGAAAGTCTTTATTTTCAGCCTAAACTCGATTTATTTCGTCAATTGCTGAGGCAACTTGCTCTGACAACCTACGCACAAAGCTTAACTTCATCGGAAAAATTTGTATTGTATCCAAGGGAAAAACTTTTAGTCCCGGGCGCGCCAACGCCATGAAACCCGGTTTCTTTCTGTCTCCAGGAGTGAGGCTGCTGCTGTTTGAGCCTGTCAGCCACTGCGTGTGTAGAAGGTTAATGCTGTATTGCCGTATATTTTATGGCGGCAAATTTCTAACCCGGAAATCGCTTGTGTCGATCGCTCCGGGCTGTGTTCGACGGCCATTTCGCCGTTTGGTGCTAGCATTCCTTGGCTGGCGATCGTGTTTAACACAGGTTCGTACAAGTCGCTGGCGTAGGGCGGATCGAAGTAAATGCGATCGAACTGCTGCCCCGCTAGTACCGCCAATTTCGCCGTCGCGTTTCCCCGCAGTATTTGGAATGTTTGGGACGAGTCTGCTACTTGCTCCCAGTTTTCGCGGATAATCGCACAAGCTTTCGCCGACTGTTCGATGCCAGTGACACTCGCGGCTTGACGACACAAAGCTTCTGCACCCATCGAACCGCTGCCGGTACAAATGTCAAGCCATCTGCAATCTGCGATCGTCCCTTGCCAAATATTAAATAAAGCTTCTCTGACTCGCGAAGGTGTAGGGCGAGTGGCGAGTCCCGGCAGGGTTTTTATTTGGCGATTGCCACAGATTCTTAAAGTCATTTAGGAAGAAGGAAGTTCGGCAACGGATTTTGTAACGGATGTAACGGATGTAACGGATGTGAGGAAGAAGAAAGTTCGGCAACGGATTCTGTAACTGATGTAACTGATGTGAGGAAGAAGGAAAAAGGAAGAAGGAAGAGGGAAGAAGACTTTTAAAAATGTCAAACCCGGTTTCGGCAATCTACCGGGTTTTTTTTAAGATTCATGCCACCTAAGCAGGTACTTTTTCCCTCACCAGACTGACAAAATTTGACAGCATTTGCAATCCCGTACTCGAAGACTTTTCCGGGTGAAATTGCACCGCCATCAGATTGTCTTTAGCTATAGCCGCCGTCACGTTTTGACTGCCGTGAGTCACCATTGCCGATCGCACTTCCCAATCAACTGGATCGACATAATAAGAATGCACGAAATAAACCCAAGGATCAGACGGTAAATTTTGCCACAGCGGCAAATCCGGCTGAGTAAATTGCAATTGATTCCATCCCATGTGCGGAATTGTCAAACCCGGTTCCGAGCGAAATCGGCGCACTTTTCCCGCAATAACGCCCAATCCCGGTTCTACGCCTTCTTCGGAACTTTCAAACAGAATTTGCAAACCCAAACAAATGCCTAAAAAAGGTTTCCGCGAGGCGATCGCCCTTTTTATCGGTTCTATCAAATTGCGCGATCGTAAATTCTGCATTGCCGGGTCAAACGAACCAACTCCCGGCAAAACCACCGCATCAGCCTGCTCGATTATAGCAGGAGAATCTGTAATTTTTGGCACTGCACCCACATTTTCCAAGCCTTTACAGACCGAGTGCAGATTGCCCATGTCATAGTCCACTACTGCAATGACAGACATTGACTTACTTGCCTTATATTATCAATATCAGTATTATTGCACAAATATGACGGCGAAAATCCTGCTAACCTCATTTGATACTTGGCTTCCCCATCAGCAATCCAACTCTTCGGACGACTTATTAGCCAAGATTTCCCAGATAAAATCTTTGCCTGATTCCCTGACTTTTTTGAGGAAACTGCCAGTAGATTTCCAGCTAGCACCTAATTTAGCGATCGCCCAAATCAACCAACTTCAACCAGACACTATTATCTGCTGCGGCATGGCCGAAAGTCGGCAAAAATTAACCGTAGAATCCTGCGCTTGCTGCGATAGCGACATTCTGAAAACAGCAGTTAATCTCGAACCGCTAGTCGCTGATTTAGCTGCAACAGAAATCAGTCACGAAGCCGGAAAATTTGTTTGCGAAGCCCTGTATTATGCGGTTTTAAAACATATTTGCGATTCTCAAATAGCCGCTAAATATATTTTCGTCCACGTACCAATTTTAACTCCAGACAACACTGACAGAATTGTCGCCGATTTTTTATTAGTTATGCGTCGCCTAACTCTCGCAATTAATAAATAGGTCGCTCTAATTCAACATAAAAATTTATTTAGTATTCAGAAACCCGGACTTTTAAAGAAACCGGGTTTCTCAGTGTTAGTTTTTTTTACTAACAACTGCCAACTGCCAAGTCTTTAGCCACCGTAATTCCAACCGGTGCTTTCTAGCAGCAACGGATTCCCTTCTCGGTGGACGCCGGCGGCCAAAACTTCTCCCACATAAACCGTGTGATCCCCGTGTTCCACAGCACCGACAACTTTGCACTCGATGTAACCCAGAGAATCCGAGATAATCGGACAACCAGTTTCCGCGCCGGGATAAAATTCTACATCCTCAAATTTATTGCCAACGCGGCGCTGCTGCTTGAAGAATTTCTGGGCTAAGTCTTTTTGACCTGCTTCTAGGAAACTTAAAGCAAAGACACCGCTGGCTTTGATCATGCTGTGGGATTTGGAGTCTTGCTTGACGCAGTTGACAACTAAGGGAGGGGTAAAGGAAGATTGCATCACCCAGCTAGCGGTGAAACCGTTGACTTCCTCCCCGTCTTTGACACCGCAGATGTACAATCCGTGAGGGATTTTCCGCAAGATGGTCTTTTTAGCTTGTTCGTCTAGCACGGGCTTACCTGTTCGATCGATAATTCTACACCGCTCAGTTTACCAATGTCGGGTTCACAAACCCACCTGTCTTAAGGGCTATTCGCTAATATTGCCTTTTTAGCTCCCAAACTTGACACCAGTTTTAAGTCAAAATTAACAACTCAAAACTATTGTGCAACTCCGTGCTTTTTAAACCAATCTTGCAGCCGTTTCCAAGCATCCTCAGCTTCTTTTTCCCGGTAACTGGGGCGATAGTCAGCGTTAAAACCGTGGGGCGTATCTGGATAAAGCACAATTTCGGAACCGCTGCTGCCAGTTTTGAGAACTTGGCGCATTTTCTCGACTGTATCGTTGGGAATTGACTCGTCTTTGCCGCCGTAAAGCCCCAATACAGGCACTTTCAAAGTTGCTGCAAGGTCGATCGGCTGTTTGGGAGTTAAAGCCGTAGAATTGCCAACCAAACGCCCGTACCAAGCCGCTCCAGCTTTGACTTTCGGGTTGTGGGAAGAATACAGCCAAACCATTCTGCCACCCCAGCAAAATCCTGTAATTCCTAACTTATTAATATTGCCTTTTCCTGACTTTTGTGCCCACTCTACGGTAGCATCTAAATCGGACATAGCTTGAGCGTCGGGAACTTTCGAGACAACTTTACTAATAATTTCTTGGATGTCGGTGATTTTAGAAACATCACCTTGACGGGCAAACATTTCTGGGGCGATCGCTAAATAACCTAATTTAGCAAAACGGCGGCAAATATCTTGAATGTGGGCGTGAACTCCGAAGATTTCTTGAATTACTAAAATTACTGGAAAATTGCTGCCGCTGGCTGGCATTGCTCTGTAGGCTGGAATTTGCCCGTCTTTGACAGGAATTTTTACCTCACCTGCTGTTAAACCAGCAGCATCGGTATTGATAACGGCAGCCGCAATAGGATGAACTGCTAAGGCAAATCCGGCGCTTAATGCGGTGACAGTAATAAATTGTCTGCGAGTTAAATCAGTCATGGCGATTTTAGATTTTAGATTTTAGATTTTAGATTGGGGAATTGAGAATTGGTAATTGGTAATTGGTTATTTCATAATTGCTCCTTATTCCTTCTTTCTTCTTTCTTTTTCCTGACATCCGTTACATCCGTTACAAAATCCGTTGCCGAACTTCCTTCGATGGTCGGAAAAGCCGATCGTGCTCTGGATGGTACAAGCGCGATCGCCCTTCTGCTGATTTTCCCAACGCCGGACTAATAACGTACATTGTCGTTCTGATCAAATTATTTTCGCGCGTAGCAGCGGCCATTTTGTCAAGGGGAACTAGCACAATTTTTTCATCTGGCCAGCCCAACCGATAACAAATCGCTACAGGTAAATCCGATGGGTAATGTTCCATCAATTTAGCTTGAGCCTGTTCGACATGGCGGGCGCTCAAATACAGGCACAAACTCGCTTGATGAGCCGCTAAACTCGCCAATTCTTCGCGTTCGGGTACTTCGGTTCTGCCGCTAATTCGCGTCAAAATAATTGTCTGCACAACTCCCGGAACTGTCAACTCAATTTTAAGTTTAGCCGCCGCAAGTTGGAAAGCGCTAATTCCCGGGATTACCTCAAAAGCAATTCCCTCGGAGGCCAAAGCTTGCATTTGTTCGCCGACGGCCCCGTAGAGACAGGGATCGCCGGAATGGAGGCGGACGACGCTTTTTCCGGCGCGCACTCGTTGCACCATCAAAGGTACAATCTCTTCGAGGGTCTTATCTGCAGTTTGGATCGCTTCAGCATCCGCGCGTACCCCCTGCAAAATTTGCTCTGGGACTAAGGAATCAGCAAATAATATAACATCGGCTGCAGCCAGTAATTTTTGAGCCTTAACAGTCAACAAATCCGGGTCTCCCGGCCCTGCACCTACAATGTATACCCCTGGAATTAGGGCTTCAATCTCTGTCAAACTCATTGCTGCTAAAAAATTTGCTAAATTTACGGACGCTTCCGGATGTACCTATTTTGGTTGGAAGTAAGAGATGGTAGATGCACCCTGGTTTTGAACCCTAGAGACTAACCTCTCTGGGGTTTTTTATTGATCCTCTGGCAATTTCGGAGCGATCTTTGACCGATCGTTATTGGGGGAGACAACATCGGGCAAAGGTCGATCGAGCACATAAAGCCAAGTCAACCCGCCCAACCCTAAAACAATCCCAGTCAAGCTTACCATCTGTGCAGCCCGCAGCGGCCCGAACATCAAACTATCAGTTCGCAACCCTTCAATCCAGACTCGACCGGAACTGTAAGCTGCGATGTAAACCAAAAATAAAGCACCAATTTTCAAGCGAATTTTGCCCTGCAAATCGCGGAAAAACAAAGTTAGAAGCAACCCAAATACTGTCAAATTCCACAGGGATTCGTATAGAAATGTGGGGTGGAAGTATTCAAAATTAGCATATGCGGGCGGGCGGCTGTTTGGGGGAATATAAAGTTTCCAAGGCAAATCCGTAGGACTGCCAAAAGCTTCGGAGTTAAAGAAATTTCCCCAGCGTCCCATCGCCTGACCGAGAATTGCCGAAGGCGCGATTAAATCTGCCAATTGCCAAAAAGAAACTCGCTGGATTTTCGCAAAAATTAAAGCTGCGATCGTTCCACCCAAAATCGCCCCGTGAATGGCAATTCCGCCTTTCCAAATCGCAATAATATCTTCAGGCCTCTGGGCGTATTGCGGCCACTCGAAAGCCACGTAGTAAATTCGAGCGCAGGGAATAGCGCCCAGAACCAGCCAAATTGCCAAATCACCCAACAATTCCGGGTTGACGCGGCGTTTTTGGGCCAAGTATTGGGACAGGCTGACCCCAATCAAGACGGCAGAAGCTATTAACAGCCCGTACCAGCGAATGGCTACGGGGCCAAGTTGAAAGATAATTGGGCCCGGCGATGTAAATTGAAACGCTAAGGGCAGCGCAAGAATATTTAGCACCATAAAATTTGCATTAATTGTGATGGAAAGCTGTCAAATTTGCACACCCTTTAACAAACTCCAGAGTTTATTTTAGGTGGCTGCGGTCATTTACACGCAATTTTTGGGGAATTTTACCAAATATTAACTGGATTCTTGATTTTGCAGATTGCTGTCTGGAGTTTTTTTTGTGAGTCCACAATAAGATACCCCTAACCCCCTTTTTTAAGGGGGGAACCGGATTATTCTTAAACTTCCCCTTATTAAGGGATTTAGCCGGATCGAGATTCCGCCTTCTGCTTTCTGCATAAGTGCCTTCTGGAGGATTAACGGCCGCTTTGGTCGAGAAGTTTTAATATAGAGGGTGGCTTTCAATTTTGTGATGACCTATGTCTCCTACCTCCGTTTCTCAGGTGTACTCTTCTGGTAATTCCAGGGGCGCGAATCAGTCTCGCAAGACTGCTGCTTTGGCTGTTGAGTCGGGTAAAATTCCGCCCTTGCTGGGGGCGAGTTTAGCTGAGTTAACGGAGTGGGTACAGCAGCAGGGACAACCGGCTTATCGGGGAAAGCAGTTGTACCAGTGGATTTATGAGAAAGGTGCGCGATCGATCTCTGACATTTCTGTATTCTCGAAACAGTGGCGCGAGACTGTTGCTAAAATTCCGATCGGGCGATCGACTATTCACTATCGATCGGTCGCACCAGACGCCACGGTAAAGTATCTCTTAAAATTGGCAGACGGTCAAATTATTGAAACAGTAGGCATTCCCACCGAAAAACGGCTGACTGTGTGCGTCTCAGCGCAAGTTGGCTGCGCGATGGGATGCGACTTTTGCGCTACCGGAAAAGGCGGTTTCAAGCGCAATTTAGAAAAACACGAAATCGTCGATCAAGTCTTGACTGTACAGCAAGATTTCGGCCGCCGAGTCAGCCACATCGTATTTATGGGAATGGGCGAACCCCTGCTGAATTTCGATAATGTTGTAGCTGCTGTCAAGTGTTTAAATCAAGACGTAGGAATTGGACAGCGCAATATCACCATTTCCACAGTAGGAATTCGCAATCGCATCAGCCAACTAGCCGAACATCAACTGCAAGTTACCCTCGCCGTCAGCCTCCACGCTTCTAATCAAAGATTGCGTGAAGAGTTAATTCCTAGCGCCCGCCCTTATCCTTTGGGTGAGTTAATCGCAGAATGTCGGGAATATGTGCGATCGACTGGACGCAGATTGAGTTTTGAATACGTACTTTTAGCAGGTGTGAATGACTTGCCGGAACACGCAGCCGAGTTAGCAACTCACTTGCGCGGTTTTCAGTGTCACGTCAATTTGATTCCTTACAATCCGATTCAGGAAGCTGAATATAAGCGACCGACTCCCAATCGAATTAATAGTTTCGTTGCGACTTTGAAGGAAAAGAAAATTGCAGTTAGCGTGCGGTATTCTCGCGGCTTAGAAGCAGATGCCGCCTGCGGACAATTGCGGGCATCCGAGGTTTAGGATTGGATTTTTAATCCCTAAAAATTGTCGTATGGTGCGTGAGTTCTGAGATGTTGCACCATTCTCAATTAGCCTTTTGCGGGCGGGCAGGATGCCCACCCCACAAGAAGAAAACTCCATCTTTGTGGAACAGGCATCTTGCCTGTTCTTAAGAATGGTACAAGATGTGAGTTAGACCGCGTTATTTTATCAATCATCGATAAACTAAATTGTGACCGAAACCATCCAGGATACAAGCCCCCGGATTCATCCGTCCAGAAATAAAAAACCTGTATCCGATAAAGGAGCCCCCGAATTTA
>NZ_JAUBSF010000186.1:0-3089 GCF_036704615.1 Microcoleus sp. K4-B3 | reverse complement strand
TCAGGTTTTAATTCTAAACCCATGTCAACTAACCATTCCGAAATTATCTCTCGGCATCTTTGAACTACGAGCTTGTCCTCGTGAAGGAGTCGGGTAAAGGGATTACATCGCTGTAACCCCCTCCCCTCAAAACCGGACTTGTACCTTTGATCACATCCGGCTTAAGCAAATTACTAGCTTCCACATGCTTCAGTCATTTTGCAGCATGAATCTGTTGATGACAGTAGAAGTGTAAGAATCGGAGATTTTTGTAGCTATTGCTCCCACCCTGTTGTTTTGGTTCAATGTGATGAACATGCAGTTCTTCCCCGTTGAATAGAGATTCTCCGCATTTAGGACAAATGCATCCTTGGTTCTGAGCAATCTTTTGTTTACTGGGAGTAAGAGATTTAGATTTAGCCTTCTCCCTGTCTTGCCAGTAGCTTTTAAGATTTGGATCATCAGGAGATGATCTGCCTTTCACCAGAATATGTCTTTCTATCCTGAACCAGCTAAATTTGAGCAAATGCATTCCTGTGGTTTTGTCACCAAATACCCATCGGTCGCTACGCTCTAAATTCAGCCTGCCCCAATATCGGGTTTGTCTCCAGTAACGGGTTTTTTTAGGGTGGGTGTGCTTGACTCGGGCGAACTGCCCGATGAAACATCCAACGGTCAAGACTATGAAAAATTTCACAAGACACTCCTGAACGGAAATAGTTCGCCCATCCTCGAATAATCGGGTTTAAGCGTTTAATAATTGCTAGAACATTCGACCCTCGCAAGGATAGCCATTCCTTTCGCAACTTATTCCGTATTTTGCTTACCGATTCCTTGCTTGGCTTAATCAGCAGCTTCCAACCTGTTTTAGAGGTTTTTTCGGCTCTGTAGTGTCTGATGTTGAAGCCTAGAAAGTCGAATCCCTCACTCAGATGAACAATTTTGGTTTTCTGGACCGATAGCTCTAACCCTCTTTGTTGCAACCAACTTTTTAGGATTTCACTCACTTCTTCGGCATCTTCTTTAGACTCACAGAATGCTGCAAAATCGTCCGCATAACGAACGATTGCTCGCTTTCCAATAGACTGACCTCTGGAGTCGTATTTGACACCAATGGCTTCCTCCATTCCATGCAAGGCAATGTTAGCCAACAAGGGAGACACCACGCCGCCCTGGGGAGTTCCACTATCCGTTTCATGAAAAACTCCTTGTTCAATGTATCCTGCCTTGAGCCATTGTTTAATCAGTTCCCGACCAGGGACTTCACCAATTGCCTTGAGCAAGAATTCATGGCTGATATTATCAAATGCGCCTTTGATGTCAGCATCTACGACCCATTTCTTCCGTTTATTTGGTCGAGCTAAGCCGAAGATCTTCTCAATGGCATCGTGACAACTTCTACCAGGGCGGAATCCGTAGCTGGTTCCCTCGAAATTTGCCTCCCACTCTGGTTCAAGAGCGTTCTTGACCATTGCTTGAAGACATCTGTCTTTGACAACGGGGATTCCCAGTGGGCGTTGTTTTCCATTTGCTTTCGGTATGTACACCCGACGCACAGGTTTTACTCTCCAAAGGGTGAAAGCCGATAATTCATCGACCAATTTGCCTCTGGTTGTAGGAGTTTTCACCACTACTTTGTCAATTCCTGGCGTATTTCTACCTGCGTTCTGCTGCGTCACTCTGCGAACACTCATCAGAATGTTGGCATAGCTTCGTAGCATTAGCTTTTGAAGCGAACGTACCTTTTGATAGTTCCGTTCTGTGGTCGCCCGAAAGATTCTCTGTCTCAAATTCCTGACAGTCCGATTGATTTTGCGCCAGTTAATGGCGTTCCAATCGGTTTGCCCTTTGGTTCCGTTTGCTAAAGCCATGCTTTGCATCTAACTTGCCCCTGAGTGAGAAATCATTACAGAAGTCTTTGGGTAATTCACCTGACCCACGTCAGCACCCTTTCAGGTTGGGTATTTCCCTATCCAGCAGGTTATGGATTTCCTTTGCCTTTCGGCTTACTGGCGTTCGCTTAAGGGGTCATCCCTGTCCCACTGGGGAATTCAGTCGTCCTTGCGGTTGACCTACTGGAAATCCAGACCCCATTGGGGTTATCACGTTCCACATGTTAGAGATGCAACTGAAGAGGGTGTCTCCTTTACTGCGGGGACGGGGTGTCCTCGAATTCGATTCATAAGACCGAATTCCGTGCCTCGGTTGGTAAGACCGAGGTTCATTGTCCCTTCATCACCGTATCAGCCATATTTCGATGACCAGACGTCACGCAGCCTCATCAGAGATTCACTTGCGTTCACCCATTCAGTCTTCCTCTTGCCCGGTTTGTCCAAATGGCTTGGACGTTCCTTAGACGTTACCTCCTTGCAAAAGACCCCACCGTTACCAGTGATGCCCTTGGAGATTGAGGATAGGTTTGGACACTAACCTAGAGAAGTCACCTCCTCACTCACAACATGCGACATCGTGTCGCGCTCACGAAGTCATCTGCATACCTGATTAATGTTGCTCCTGATTGATAACCAGAGTATTTCCCTTTCTTGACTATTGTCCTTCTGGGGAAAGCTTGTTTAATCCGGTGTTCCATCCCGTGGAGGGCAATATTTGCTAGTAGTGGGGAGATGACCCCACCCTGTGGAGTACCCTCAGATGTCTCGTAGTGCTGCATATTGTCCATCACTCCCGCTTTTAACCAGGCTCGTATTTGACGGCGAATGGTGGGGAATGTATTAAGTTTGTTGAGCAGCGCTACATGGTTGATGCGGTCGAAACACTTGGAGATGTCGGCATCTAGCACGTATTTGGCTTTATACCTAATCTCGTTAAATATTGCCTCAATTGCATCATGACATGACCTTCCGGCTCTGAATCCATAACTGTTGGGTTCAAATCGCGCTTCCCATTCAGGCTCTAGTGCCATCTTGACGAGTGCTTGCAAGGCTCGGTCTTTCATTGTAGGTATACCTAGAGGTCGCTTCTCTTCCGTTCCCGGTTTTGGAATCCATACTCTCCGGGTCGGGCTGACCTTAGAACCCACATTCCGCAGATGTGGGTCGGATTTTTTTATCAGTTGTGAAAACTTGGAAGCGAAGCGCTTTTGGGATGAA
>NZ_JAUBSF010000071.1:0-38012 GCF_036704615.1 Microcoleus sp. K4-B3 | reverse complement strand
TTTTGAGCAACAGCTTGCCTTCTGTTAAAAGGCAGCTACTTTTAGCTGTGACCATTTTTTAGTCTAAACTCCAGATATTATGTTAATGATCGAAAAAGATTTTGCTAAAAATGTTGCTTTCAGATTAATAACATATCTAATTTTTCCAATTTTTTTATCCACCACCACCGCTGAAATTGTCTTGCGAGTTGCGGGATACAAACCCTGGCAAATAGAAAATGTTGATGTTGCCGTCGAACCAAAAGGTAACTTTTTTACCAAAGACTCGGAACTAGGCTACAAGCATTTGCCGGGTAAATTCAAGGTGAAACTTAACGGCAATTACTCATTTAGTACAACTCATCTCAATAATAGTTTAAGAATAACCCATCCCCTCAATACTTACAATTTATCGTCAAAAAAGCCTGAAATTTGGATATTTGGCTGTTCTTTTACCTACGGTTGGTCATTGAATGATAGCGAAACTTATGCTTGGTTGCTGCAAGAGAAATTACCAAAATATGAAATAGTGAATTTTGGCGTTAACGGCTACGGCACGCTGCACTCGTTGATTCAATTCAAAGAAGCACTCAAACAAGGAAATAAACCAAAAATTGCGGTGATTGCTTATGCGGGATTTCACGACCGCCGCAATACTTTGTTAAGGGCGAGAAGAAAGCAAATGGCTGCTTGGAATAAACTGGGTATTTTATTCCAGCCCGATGCTAGGCTGAATGGAGAAAATAATTTTACCTACAGCATGGCAAAACTTGAATATCGCGAGTTCCCGCTGATGCGGGTTTCTGCATTAAGCCATTTTTTGGAGGTTAATTACAATCAATTTGAAGAGGGATTGTACAAAAGTCACGATGTTTCTAAGGCAATTATTGAAGAATTTAACCGTGTGGCTGAGGCTAATGGTGTTAAGTTAGTTGTGGCCGGAATTAATTCGGGTTCTGCTAAGATGTTGGAGGAGTTAAGTGAGGAGGGAATTGCTACGGCGGATATTTCTGTTGATTTGAAAATACCTGCCAATAATAATTTACCTCATGACCTTCATCCAAGTGCGATCGCCAATCGGCAATATGCAGAAAAGTTGGATGTTTTTTTGCAAGATACTGTTTTAAAGTAAGTTAACGAACCGCGAAGGCGCAAAGGGCGCGAAGGAAGAGAGAAAGAGGAAGTTTAGGAGTTATTTAGGGTTGCTAGACTGATGGGATTATTTGATGTTGTTTCTTTTAAATTGCCGCGAAAATTTCTAATTGATGGTTTTTTTCTGTTTTTACTTGTTCTCGTAACAGTTGCAGTAACATCAATCTATGTATCCAGCGAACATACTTTTTATTGGTGGGATTACGCGGGCTACAACACCGCTACAGTCAACACGGCAAATTTATTTCGAGACTCGCCAGATAAAGCATGGGGCGCAGTTATAGACTCGCTATCTAAGGAAAAAAACCTGTTAATTTGTCTGCCGTTAGTGCCGTTTATTTTATTATTTGGCGAGTCTCGGCTGAGTTACATTCTCAGCGTATCCCTGATTTATGTGCTGCCGTTTCGCCTGTTGCTAGGGGCAATTTCTGCAAAGCTAATTCCAGTTTATCCCCGCCGGGTGTTTTGGTCTACTGTGCTGCTGAGTTTATTAATTCCGATGAGTTGGATACCGACTCTGCGGGGATATCTGGATACTGGCGGCTGTGTGTTTGTAGCCTTGGCAATTTTGGTTTATTTGCAGGATGTTAAGCTAAAATATTGGTGGAACATCCCGTTAATTGGGTTTTTGCTGGCGGCGGCGATTCTGTTGCGGCGTCATTTTGCTTATAGTGCGATCGCATTTTTTGGTGCCGCGACTTTACAGGTTTTCATTGAGTTTATTGTACTAATATACCGTAAAGAAACGGCACTAAAATATCGTAGGGACAAGGAATTGCCGTGTCCAAAAGACCAGGATACGGCAGTGCCGTTTCCCTACGTCGATTTCCCAAAAAACCAGGACGTGGCTGTGCCGTTTCCCTACAGATTGTTGTTTGAATCCGGCATCAAATTGGGTTTGATAGCTGCAACTAGCTTAACTATTTTAATGTTGGTAGCGGGAGATTTTACTCGCAGTGCCCTGACGGTTGACTACCGCAATTTGTATGTCGCTTGGAGTTTGCCTGTAAATGATATTTTAACTCGTTATGCGGATTTTTACGGTTTGGGAACTTGGCTGCTGGTACTGATAGGTTTTTCGGCGGGAATTCTCACCCGAATCCTGGTTCCGGCGGCGGCTATTTTTGTTTCGTTGTTTGGGGTTTTGTCGCTGATTGAATGGCTGTTAGTATTGCGTTACGGCTACTTGCACTATACAATTCATCTTACACCGATCGCACTTTTGGGATTGTCAACATTTTTCTGGACAACTTGGCTGACACTCAAGGGAAAAGTTCGGTATTTCCTGCTGGGCGCGGCGGGTTTGTACCTGGTGTTGAATGCCGCAGTCGGGTTAATTCCTCTCAAAATTGATGTGTCAAGACTGTTTGTAGGTAATTTTCCACCGTTAGTGCGATCGGACTACGACGAAGTTGTAAAATTAGTAGAGTTTCTGCGAAAATTAGCACCGAATGAAGAACCGATTTATATTGCCGGTGCTTCTAACACTTTTAATGCTAATATCCTCAGACAAGCCAACCGCAAATTAAATCCGCCGGAGGGTTGGTGGAAATTAAATACAATCGGGAGGCCGCAAATTGACTCGCGCGATACTTACCCGCTACCGGAGTTGTTGCAGTCGCAATATGCGGTAGTTGCTACACCTTTTCAGCAGGTGTTACCGAGTGACGAACAAGTTTTGCGATCGCACGAACAAGATGTTGTTAAAGTTGTGTACGATGCCTTTACTCAAAACTGGGAAATTGCCCGCGATTTCCAATTGTTACCGGAACAGTTTAAGCTAGAAAATGGCGTGACTGTCAGAGTTTACCGGAGGGTGAAGGCGACTGATACAGCAACGGCAGTTAGGACTCTGGAGGCGATGCAGCGGCAAATAGTCGATCGACCGGGCACGCAGTTAGATTGGATTAGTTTGCATCAATCAATCTATACAAGTGCCAATTATTCAGTCAGTCAAGAATCCGATAACCTATATAAGATTGTAACTCATCCAATTAAAAATAGCCAGAAACTCGATACATCTTTCCTGTATTTAGGTTCGATTTCAGACAAAGTAAAAGTTACCGGCAAACTCAATTTACCTAACCAACAATGTCCGGGAGTTGTCCTGCGCTTGACTTTGTGGGACAAGCAAGGTAAATTAATAGACTCAGCAGAGATGGCTTATAGTCAAAAAAGTGCGATCGGCTTCAATCTATTAGTTGAGGGCAAAAATCCCATTTATCTGCTGCTTGAGGTATTGAGTAGCAGCAAACAGGATTTAACAAACCAATGCCAACTGGAGATTAACAATTTGGCTGTCAGTAGGTAAGTGGAACCGTCAATGCAAAAACATCAAAAATCCCACTGGTATTTTAATCTATCTCTCTATACTTTTGTCATCATCGGCTCCCTGATGGCCACTGGCTATATTTTCCCCATTGGAGGCAATTTCCCCGAAGTGCCGCCAATTCAATTTATGTTAAATCCTGAACTCTATAAAAATGACTATTACGTTCAGGAAATGGTTAAGTTTAATCCGAGATATTACTATTATTATATTATCTATTTGCTTGCAAACTTAGGAACAAGCATTCCCCTAGCGCATTTTATCTATCAATTCCTAGCCTTCGGTTCATTTATCCTAGCTTGCTACGCAATTATCAATATTTATACTAATTCAAAACTGGCCGCAGCAGCGATGGCTTTTTTATGTATAGCCGCTTCATTTACAGATGTTGGTAACACGCTGATATTTTCCACCAAATCCTTACCCAGTACCTTCGCTATGGGTTTCGCAATCTGGGGAATTTACTTTAGTTTGCGCCAGAAATGGCTGACCGGATATTTCTGTTTTGGACTGGCTTGTTTGCTGCAATTTTTAGTTGGTTTGTTGCCGGGATTGATGATGGTTCCAGTTTTGGGAATTCAATCTGTAAAACAGCGGAAGTTCAAAACATTAATTTTGGCGATCGCACTTTTAGCAGCAATGGCAAGTATCGTTTACGTACCGATGTTATTAACAGGTACTACCAGCACTCACACTATCGACAACGCTGATTTTGTCTACATTCACGCGAAAGTCCGCAATCCCCACCACATCCTCCCGTCAAATTGGGATGTGGGGAATTGGTTCAACTTTATATGTTTCATAATTGGTGGCTTGCTGTGCATCAAAAACTCCGATTTATTGCCAGAAAAAGACAAAGTTAATTTTTATGTAATTGTTGGCACATCAATTTTTGCACTGTTTCTAAATTACATATTTGTAGAAGTTTACCCGCTGGCTTTTATCGCCAAGCTACAGTTAGCTAGAACCGTACCTTTTGCTCAATTAATTATATTTATTGCTGTTGCTTTGACGGTCGAGCAACTTTACACAGAAAAACAAATAGCTGTTAGCTTGTTGCTGTTAGCTGTACTAACTTTGCCTTTTAGGGGCATCATTTTTTTAGGATTATCAGTTAGGCAAACAAAAAATTACGTATTTCCGAAAAGATATAATATATTGTTGTGGATTTTAGCAGCAGGAACGGTAATTTTCAGCTTGATATATCCGGTGACTGATTCATGGGAAATAATGGGCGATCGAATAATTAGCATTCCAGTTTTTTTCTCAATCCTCGCCTTTCCATTCATTTTAGAAGAAACATCCCTAGCTACATCTATCAAACAAACTCTAACTCACACATTAGCCTTAATAACTACTGCCACCTTAGTTTTTGGAATAGCAGGAATTCTGCCCAAACCTATATTAAATGTATTTCAAACAAGAGTTAATATCAATGCCGTTCCCAGAGACGACTTAAGCAAATTAGCTGTGCGATTTTCGCAAAGTAGCAGCCGCGATTCACTGGTATTAATTCCCCCCTCAGTTACCAGCTTCCAGTTTTTCTCCGAAAGAGCGATTGTCGTCAACTTCAAGAACTTTCCCTTTACAGAAAAAGGCATCAAAGAGTGGCAAAATCGCATGGAAACCGTTTTAGGAGTTCCCTTAAACCCGCAAATGATTTGGGGAGGAAATGACTTTTTCATCCGACGCAGCAGTGCGGATTTAGTCAAAGTAGCCAGAAAGTATCATGCCGATTATATCCTGAGT
The DNA here is from genome assembly GCF_036704615.1 of Microcoleus sp. K4-B3. Lineage (NCBI taxonomy): Bacteria > Bacillati > Cyanobacteriota > Cyanophyceae > Oscillatoriales > Microcoleaceae > Microcoleus > Microcoleus sp. K4-B3. The sequence goes on along the minus strand of NZ_JAUBSF010000071.1, from coordinate 32,803 downwards.
CGCAGCGATTGGCACCCAAATATTGAGGGAGAAATAGTAGATAGAGAAGGCAAATGGATACTGTTTAAAATTAGATAATACTATTCCTTAAAATTTGAGATGAGGAGACGGCAGTGCCGTGTCCCTACAGATATGAAATATTTATTGAGTCTGGCGTTGCGCCGACTTTGTTTGTATAGAGGCGGTTTCAACCGCCGAATCTAATCTGCCGTTAAATATCAAAACCCGAATCATCAATAATTTCGCTAATTTGCTTGTCCACATAATCAGCATCCACGTTCCGCGCCATCAACTCAGCTAAAATTCCCAAAGAAATCAACTGCACCGACAGGATTGTACACAAAATCCCAAAAAATAACAAAGGTCGATTCCCGATCGGCCCAAAATTCATCCCCGCCAAATTCAGAAACCAAATAACTATCAAATAACTCAGCGAAACAGTTCCAACCAAGCCAAAACACAATCCCAAACCCCCAAACAAATGACCCGGTTTGTGTAAATACTGCGTCGTGGCTAACACCGTCAACAAATCAATAAATCCCCGCGCATAACGTTCCCAGCCGTAATTCGATTTTCCGTGCTTGCGCGGATGATGTTCGACAACTACTTCGCCAATTTTAAACCCTAAATTGTTTGCTAAAGCCGGAATGTAGCGGTGCAATTCTCCGTACAATTTAATCGACTGCAAAACTTCCCTACGGTAAGCTTTAAAGCCGCAATTCATATCGTGCATTTGCACCCCAGTCAGCAAACACGCAACAGCATTAAACAGTTTGGAAGGTAGAGTTTTAGAAAGCGGGTCGTTCCGCTGTTTTCGCCAACCGGAAACTAAATCAAATCCCGATTCTAAATGATGTAAAAACTTGGGGATTTCAGCGGGGTCATCCTGAAGGTCAGCATCGAGAGTAAAGATAATTATCCCTGCTGCATTGCGAAATCCTGCTGAAAGTGCGGCGGACTTGCCAAAGTTGCGGCGCATTTTAATCGCTTTAATGAGTTTGGGATGTTGGCTGGCTAAATCTGTAATTTCTTGCCAGGAGTAATCGCGGCTACCGTCATCTATGAAAATGACTTCGTAACTGTCAATTTCTGTTTGGAACATGACAAGTTGGATTTTTTCAAAGAGCAATTTTAGGGTGGCTTCTTCGTTGTGAACTGGGATGACGAAGCTGAGATGTTTTGGCATAGGGCTATTCTATTTCATTTGTGTTGTCAATGAGATTTTTTTTATTAACCGCAGAGGGCGCAGAGGGCGCAGAGGAGGAGAAAGAGAGGTTTTTTAGTTTTTATTGATAACTTGGGAGTTTCGCAAGGCTACCCAACCTTCGCGGTTTTTAAAGGAGGCATAGGCTGTCAATAATTTATCTGTTGGTGATGTTTGAATGTATCCTCTCCAAGCTGCGAATTCGTAGGAATGGCCAAACAATTTAACTAAATCTGGGCGCGGAAATCCTGACATGGCGAAACCTCGAACGACATTTTCTTGGTTGAGAATGGCAATACATTTTACATTGTTTTCGGGGTCTCCTACCCAGCCAGTTACTCTCGCTGCTTGTGGTGCCAGTTTGGTGACTGTATCAAAATATCCGGGTACTCCGTCTTTGGGTGCTGACAGTAAGTTGGGAGCGATTTTTGTGTTTAATGCTGCACAGAAATTGTGTTTTTTGATATCTCGGTTAAATGGCACTAAATTGTTAGTTTTTAAGGCGTCGATTAACCCGATAAAAGCGGCAGGCCTATTGCCTACGCGGTCTTTAATTAGCGTTACGTCGGTGATGCCTAATTGCAGTGACAATGCTACTAACGGTTGATAGGTTGCTCTGTGGGCGATCGCCATTGCAGTTTCGCCTCCCACCCCGTACATTAAAATAATCGCGACTGTGGCGACTGCAAACAGCGGTGTCAGCCAACGCCCTTGAATTCTGGGTGTTGGCTGCAACTCGCGCACCCACAATACTGTGAGGACAATTGTGCTCATCCAAAACAAGGCTGGGAGTGTGGCGTAGCGGGAAGCGGTGGCCTGTTCGACACCAAATCCCGATCGACTAACCGCGGCCATTAACGCCGTTTGCAGCGTATAAAGTTGGATTGATAGCCAAGGCAGCCAGTCCGCGCGATCGACCTTTTTTACAAATAGCCAATAACCCAGAAAACCCGTCGCCGCTATCAAACCAATTATACCAATAATTGAAGCAACAATAATATTTTCGCTAAAAATTCCGCCGAGATAAGTGGGAATATATTCGATAGTTTTGAGCGGGTTAATTTTAGTTAAAGAAGGGTGATGAGAGGGAGTTTTATAAGTTAAAAAATAACTACCAATCACTGCAATTGAAGCAATGAAATACAAATAAGTTATTCGCCGAGGAAACCGCAGCACAACAGCAGCAGCACACAATATCGGCCACAAAGCTAAAGGAGTGCTGTAACTAATACAGCCTAAAACACCAAAAACAATGCTGCCAATTACCCACTTATTTTGTTTCCATCCTTCGTTACCAGGCTCTGCCTGGGAATGAATATCCAGAGGCTCCGCCTCCCTCTTACTTGACAAAAGTTTCACATAATATTGCAAACAAAATATCGAACAAATCACAAATAAATTAGCAATTATCCAGTGAACGCCGCTGAATCCCCGCATCCAATTGTGAGCCGCCGCCGGAGTAAAATTAAAAATAGAAATGCAAAGGAGTAGGGAGATAAATTGCAGGGGAAAACGCCTCAAATTTAACGGCAGCAGAGCGATTAAGACGTAACACTGAATCCAAGCCAAGAACCAGGCAACTAAACATAAACCAATATTTGAACCTTGGGTGACAGCTATATTCAACCCATAAATAATTGCCGGAATCAAGACAAAATGCTCGTTTGCCCGAAATATCCAATTAAAAGGATTTGTAGAGAAACCGTCTACTGAATAAAAATTCCACGTCATCCACCAATAATCAAAATTAGACAAGTCTCCCGCTTGCGATATCAAGTACAAAATATATGACGCTGGTATTAGAATGCCGAGAACTGATGCGGCAATTAAAATATATGGTGGCTTGACTTTCATGGATTCGGACATTGGGAGATTTTTAATTGGTAAGGGCGGGTTTAGGCGAGCAACTTAGAATATAACAGGTAACTCATGAACAAAACCCCCCCTCGCGTTTTGATTTTTCCTGTTGAACCAGAAACCCGGTTTCTTCCTGTTTGTCTAGTCGTCAAACCAAAGATGGCGGGCTGAAACCGGGTTTCTTTCTGTGGGTAAATCTTATTTCATTTCACTTCTCTTGCCAGCATTTTTCTGAGTCCTTGCCGCCAATGAGGAGGATGCGTACCCAGAAGTGCTGATATTTTTACCGTAGAGAGAACCGAAAAAGCGGGGCGCTTTGCTGGTGTCGGATATTCGGAGGTGGTGATGGGAATTACGCGCTGAACTTTTAGAGGTAAGCCGAGTTGTGCTGCTTCCTCAAAAATGGCGCTCGCAAAATCGTACCAACTACAAACACCGCTGTTAGTGTACTGGTAAGTTCCAAAAATTTTTGGTTGTATTTGAGGAATTATCTGCGAAATTGCCTCCGCTAAATCGCCAGTCCAAGTAGGACTTCCGATCTGATCTGTTACTACTCGAATTTCTTCTCTTTCCTTTCCCAACCTCAGCATGGTTTTGACAAAATTACCTTTACCGCCGTTGCCGTAAACCCATGCGGTTCTAATAATAATATGTCGGTTTCCCGCTTTCCGAATTGCTTCCTCGCCTGCTAATTTCGACTTTCCGTAAGTTCCCAACGGGTTTGTAGAATCTGTTTCCAGATAAGCAGAACCGTGGCTGCCGTCAAATACATAATCAGTAGAAAAGTGAATCAAACTTGCTCCCAGTTTTTCGCATTCTTCTGCGAGAATTCCGGGGGCAATACCGTTGACTGCGTGTGCTAATTCCGGTTCACTTTCCGCTTTGTCTACCGCAGTGTAAGCACCCGCATTGACGACTAAATCAGGTTGAATTTCAGCCATTGCCTGACGGATGCTTTCGGGTTGGGATAAATCGAGGCGAGTGCGATCGAGCGCAATAACCTCTCCCGAAGATAATAAAATCGGCTGCAATTCTTGAGCTAGCTGTCCGCTGCCGCCTGCGAGTAAAATTTTCACGATCAAAACACTTGAGCTCTTTTCAACGTTTGTCCAGCTTTGTCTTTAGCTGATAAGATTGGTTGGACACCATCTAGCGGCCAGTCGATCGCCAAATCGGGGTCATTCCACAGGATACACCGCTCGTGTCCCGGTGCGTAATAATCTGTCGTTTTGTACAAAACCTCAGCCGTCTCCGAAACCACTAAAAAACCGTGTGCAAATCCCGCTGGAACCCAAAGTTGCTGCTTATTTTCTGAACTCAGCAAACAGCCCACCCACTGCCCAAAAGTAGGAGAATTTTTTCTAATATCCACCGCTACGTCAAATATTTCGCCTGCAACTACCCGCAGCAATTTGCCTTGAGGCTGCTGCATTTGGTAGTGCAAACCCCGCAGCACATTTTTAGAGGATTTGGAATGATTGTCTTGAACAAATTCTGCCGTCACGCCTGTTTTTTCGACAAAAGCTTTGTGATTGAAACTCTCAAAAAAGAAACCGCGATCGTCTCCGAAAATTTTCGGCTCAACGATCAGAACTTCCGGTATTTCGGTAGATATAACATTCATAGTTAGCTGTGAAAGTGATAAACTCATACTCTGTCTATGCTATTTTACTATGAAAGCCGACGCATATCTCAAAAAATTGTACGCCAATCGATTTGATTCCCGACAAATGCAAGCAAAGGTGGCACTCTGGAAAGTTTTAATTGACGAGTTTTTACAAGATTATGTTCCTCCAGAATCAGCGGTTTTAGATATTGGCGGCGGTTACTGCGAATTCATCAATCAAATTCAAGCGGGAGAAAAATGCTTGATTGACCTTAATTCCGATTCAAAGTTATTTGCCACTCCTGATGTCAAAGTGCTGAATTTGGATGTCTTAAATTTGGGAAATAACCTAGCTTTTACAGAACATTTTGACCGCATTTTTATCTCTAATTTTTTTGAACATCTCAGCAGCAAAGAAGAACTAATCCAAATTATCTCCTTTTGTTTTGACGCTCTCAAGCCCGGGGGTTCTCTCTTGGTCATCCAGCCTAATTTTAAATACTCATTCAAAGAATATTACGATTTTATTGACCATCAATTACCGATTACCCACTTATCGCTGCAAGAGCTTTTACAAACAGTCGGGTTTGAAATCGACTTAATTATACCAAGATTTTTACCGTTTTCGACGAAAGGCAGACCTGCCTCGCCTTGGCTGTTAAAAGTTTACTTGAAATTACCTTTGTTGTGGCAGTTTTTGGGAGGGCAAATGTTTGTCAAAGCATCGAAACCAAACAATTAACGATCGGGGAAAGCGGTCGATCGCCGCCCCTAGACCATTTCAATTGTTATAATAAAAATTGCAAGTAGTCCTGTAGTTTGGGCTGGGCAAAATCAGGATAAATTTGCTAAAAAAGCATCACTTTTAGGAAAAAATGATGACACAAACATCCCGCGCCATTGCTGTGAATATTCCGCCGACACTAACACTCACCGTTACCCGCGAGCAATTCATTGAATTGGCAATCGCCAACCGAGAATTACAATTAGAAAGAACAGCACAAGGAGAGTTAATCGTGAATCCACCAACCGGAGGCGAAACAGGATACAGAAATCTCGATATAGAAGGACAACTTTGGTTGTGGAACCGTCAAACTAAACTAGGTAAAGCGTTTAACTCTTCTACTGGTTTTCACTTACCCAATGGAGCAGATCGCTCTCCCGATGCTGCTTGGGTGCGTCAAGAAAGGTGGGATGGGCTCACCCCAAAACAAAAAGAAATTTTTATTCCCTTGTGTCCTGATTTTGTGGTAGAACTCCGTTCTAAAACTGACAACATGGAACCGCTGCGAGCCAAGATGAAAGAGTATACGAACAATGGCGCTCGTTTAGGTTGGTTGATAGATAGGAAAAACAGAAAGGTGGAGATTTACAGGCAAAGTCAAAATGTAGAAGTGCTGGAAAATCCTGTCACTTTGTCCGGTGAAGATGTGTTGCCGGGGTTTGTCTTGGATTTGACAGAAGTTTGGGGATGAAGGTTGAGTCGTATTAAAAATCGGCATCGCGCGATCGGCCATTCCTCATCTTCTCAGCTTGCAAAAATTGAGATATAATAGATCGACAAAGGCATTGCAATTATCAAACAGAATGACCAAGCAAAAAATCTTACAGGAAGGTCGAGAATATACATTTCGTTCATACTTTGAGTTACCTTATGAAACGGATCAAATTTTAGCAGAATTTGATTACTCGCCGATCAAAACTGAGCTGTCTTTGCCGCATACCTCTAGAGAACTGGCAGAAATAGCTTTCCTCAAACAAAGAATTAAAGAAACTTTATTTTTTGTCAGTCTCAGCAGCGAAACAGCTAGAAGAGAATCATTAGTATCGCCAGTTTTGCTAGACATCATCCGGTACTGCAAATGTCAACTGCGATTTGAGTATACTCTCAACGTTAATAGCTGGTTAAAGGGGAATTTAGATTATTTCGTAAAATCCGAGCGAGAATTGCTAGTCATTGAAGCAAATAACGACGATATGACTAGAGGATTTACCCAACTAGCTGTAGAATTGATCGCGATGTCTCACGTTGAAGAGCAAAATATCTTTTACGGTGCGGTGACAATGGGAGATGTCTGGCGATTTGGCAAGTTAGACCGAAATCAGCACACTATTTTTCAAGATATCAATTTGTTTAAAGTGCCTGACGATTTAGAGGATTTAATGAAAATAATGGTGGGAATTTTAGACGGGGATGAAATTTCGCCGTAGGGTGCGTCGCTTCTAGTCACTCAAATAGTGACGAAATTTCCCATAGCGACGCACCTTACTATTTGCAATCTGCCATTAAAAAAATCCCTATAATATCGAACTCAAAACAACCTCATTAGCAGCAATCCAATCATAAATATCCTGCAAAGCCGCTTCCGGCCCAATAACAGGCCGCCATCCTGTTTTCTCCATCACCCTAGAAGAATCAGTAATAAAAATCGGAATATCCCCCGCGCGTTCCTCCAAAACAGGATTAATTGAAATTGATTTACCCGCAATTTTACGGCACAAATCAGTTGTCTCAACCAAAGAAAGACTGTTGCTCAAACCGCCGCCAACATTAAAAACTTCTCCGTCAAATTCAGCAAAATGTTCTAATTGATAATTAACTAACCTCAACAAATCTTCAACGTGCAGTAAATCCCTAACTTGCTTCCCGCTGCCGCCAAAACCGATATAACTCAGCGACTTTTGAAAATAGTGAGCCGCCACCCACAAACCGCAAACTCCCTGATCTACTTTACCCATTTGCCAAGCACCAGTAATTAACCCGCAACGGTTAATAATTGCTGGCACATTGTATGCTTCCCTGTATTCCTCAATCAGCAATTCCGAAGCTAATTTAGTTGCTCCGTAAAGCGAACGGTGTCCTTTTAAAGGGAAGTCTTCTGATATGCCCAACTCGGATATACCGGGTAAAGTTTGCTCCGGGGCGATCGCAAATCTATTCGGCAACTCTAACAGCTTAACAGACTTGACACTGGCGATCGGATAAACCCGACTCGTAGACAAAAACAGCAAACTAGCACCAGTTTGTCTCGCCAACTCCAAAACATTTACAGTGCCCAGTAAATTCGTCTGCAAAACGTACTGAGGCGAACTAAAACCAGCCAGCACAGAAGGCTCCGCAGCACAATCTATAATGCAGTCAGCATTCAGTGCAACTGGATCTAAATCTGCCGCTGTGCGAATATCCCCGTAAACAAACTGAATCCCGCAACTTTTAAGCCGAGGCAGATTCAATTCCGAGCCCCGGCGGCGCAGGTTATCTAAACAAATTATTTGCCATTCCGGGTGCAGTTTCTTCAGGCCAATTGCCAAACAACTGCCAATGAAACCCGCCCCGCCCACAATTAAAATTCTCTCAGGCATTCACTTTTAATTTTGCTATCTTTCTAGTCCGGTGGTAGTCGCCGCGAGAGAGATGTTTTTCGAGCCAGACATACAAGACAATAAACAAATACCGGCTGCCCATCTCTTTTATTTTCAGCTTAGAAATACCAGCAGTCCGATTGTACCACCTCAGAGGAATCACCGTATAGGAAAAACCCCGGACAATTGCTTTTAAAGGCAGTTCAACTGTCAAATTAAAATGATGGCTCAAAATGGGTTGCACGCCTTCAATCACTTCTCTGCGGTAAATTTTAAAAGCATTGGTGACATCGCTGTACCGCAAGCCAAAAATACTTTTGACAAACCAGTTTGCTAAGCGGTTAATTGCTAACTTGTGAATTGGATAATCAACTATAAAGCCGCCTTTGATAAAGCGGGAACCGAAAACGCAATCATATCCTTCTTGCAACTTGCGGTATCCTGCTACCAAATCTATCGGATCGTCGGAAGCATCCGCCATCACAATTGCCACAGCATCTCCGTCAAATTCGGCCAATCCCCGTCGCACCGCAAATCCGAAGCCGTTGGGAGGTTGATTGTTGATGTATCTAACTGCGGGAAAAGCCTCTGACAACTGCTGGCAAATATCAATAGTTCGATCGACACTGTTGTCATTCACAATCAAAATTTCGTGCGGAATGCCTTCTAAATCGAGCGTCTGGGCGATCGCCCGCACAGTACCGTACAAGCAGCCCTCCTCATTGTGGGCTGGTATAATCACAGAAATTTTCACTCCTCATCCTCCGCGCAACTGGACAAACTGGTTGTCAACAGGATTATACACCCAAGCTTTAATTTCGGTTTGGGCGATCGGCAAATTATTATCCGACAAATCAACAGCCCACCTTGCATTGTTGTACAACTCAGATTTTAAACTCTTAACGATGTCGGGACTGTCCAAATTTACATAAGCGTTAGCAAAAAAAGATTGTTTATCGCCGACAGATAGCAGTACAATATTTGGTTGTTTCAAATTTCCTGGCAAAACCGCCCAACCAGCAGCCTTGACAGCAGCATTTTTCTTGACAGTCACCGATTTTTCGCTGGTTTGAGGTTGGTCTAAATAGCCGTAAACTTTCTCGGTATTAGAAATAAACTCTACATTTTTCGCGAACTTTCTCCAACCTATTTTGTCGATAATTGCCGCGCCTTCTCTCACCAGCCAAGTTTTTTTGCTCAGCACCCTCAAACAGCTTTCCGGCGAATTCTTGAAAAAATCCGATGGTTCCAGATAGTTGATTAAATGCAAACAATCTTGAGCGCCTTGTTTGTAAGGAAGTGCCGATCGAGATTGGGCGATCGCCTGTTGAGAGTTAACAATAATTATCCCAATTAACAGCCCTGCCACTACCCGATAAATAAATTTATAATTACGCTTTACTTTTGCTTTTGTTTCTTGATATTTACCTCGGACAAACAATTGCCCTAGCTGAACCACAGCAATTAATAGCAAAATCGAATTACTCGTATATCTCGACGATTCAATCGCCTGAATTGCCCCAAATTCTGCCCTACCAGCCGTAATAAACAAAGAAGATAAAACCGAAAAAAAACCTATTGACAGCCAAGGTAAAGCCTCGTGATTTTCACTAATATCATTCCTATTTGTCATTGCGAGGTACGAAGCAATCGCTGGGGCTGGAGATTGCTTCGCAGGGCTCGCAATGACGAAGAAATAGAATCCCAAAAATAAGAAAATTGCAAATATTAGCAAGCCAACCAGTGCAGCAATACCCGGAAAACGCACAAGTGGTGAACCCAACAAACTCAAAAAATAATCAATTACCACAAGTGGCTTGCTCAACAATGAAATAATACTTGCTTTCCGGGTGGGATGATAATCAATTGAGTAAACAGCACAAGTTGCCACAAACAGCAGCATCCATACAATAATTCTTTTTCTTTTCTGCACGGCATTTCCTTCTAAAGCCGCTACAGCCGGAATTGCTGCTAACCAAGAAAGCAAACCTTGGGCTAGGGAAAAACTAGCAATAAAGCAGAAGACAGCAGCAATAGAGATTCTAATATAGTGAAGTACAGATATCGGGTAGGGACACGGCACAGCCGTGTCCTTTATCGGGTAAGGACACGGCACAGCCGTGTCCCTACTGTATTTCATCCGATTGAAAACGGCTATATTCGGCAATAATTTGTGATGTGAAACCAACGCATAAACCGCAGCTACAAAACACAAATTTACAAAAAACCACGCTAATTGAAATCCCCAAAGCCAGTTTTCGTACTGAACTAGGGAACACACCAAAATACAAGTTAAAATATTAGCTAAATGCCACAAATCATCCCCAACATTCTTAACTTGCATTGAGGATAACTTGTACATAGCGAGAAAAGTTATCGCAGCCAAACCTATGCTGGCACACAACTGATAATTAATATTCCATCCGGAAGCAAAAGCCAGCACCGCAATAATTATTTTTGGGAACACTATGCGGTGGTTGCTGTGCAAAGCCCAAAAATCGTTAAAAGTTACATTTCCCTGAGCTATTTTCTCAAAAAGGCTAGCTAACCTCCACTCGTCATCAACGGGAACGTTAACGCTAAAATTCGCTACAAATCCGATTAATAAGAGGACAGGAATTAGATATAGAGTAAATAAAATAAATTTTTTCATTAATGTGCAATCGATTGCAGCCACAATTTTATACCAAGCTGCGCTCCAATTTTCTTTTAAGTAGGTCGCTCTAATTCTACTCGTTACCAGGCTCTGCCTGGTAACCCCGGGAGGATCTGCCTCCAATTTTCATGAAAGCTTCCGAGGCAGATCCTCTGGACATGGGTTCCCTGGCTCTTCCAGGGAACCAGTTACAATTAGTCCCCCCCTGCTGGGAATTTGGTTGTGTAGTAGCGAATTCTGTTCGCCTCGAATCAACCTACTTAACAGTCTTGAACGTATCCAGTTTCCCAGTAAATCGGTTGATAAACATCTGCAAAACAGTCCGCTTGCCGATATTAATATTAGAACTCACGGACATTCCAGACTGCAAACCAACCTCCACTTCATTTGCCTTGCCCTTGTTCAAAACAAACTTCTGATTTTTGAGCTTAATTTTGGTTTTGAAAGCGTAGTATTTCCGCAGTTCAGTAGGAGGCTCAGCATCGCTGCTAATCTCTTTCACTTCACCCTCAGCAGTACCAAACTCCATAGCCGGGAAAGCTTCCACATTCACTTCCACAGGCACGCATTGGTATTTCGTCAAACCCAGTTTCTCTCTGTTAACTTCCTTCTCTGGACACACGCAACTTTTACCTTTTTCGCAATCAATCTTTTCTCCATCTAATTGTTTGCCGTGATACGGCTCCAATTTTTCCCGCTTCTGTCTCAAAGCATCCAATACCAGAGCCACATTGCTGTTTTCCAGGTAAACAACTGCTTCCAGACCGTTTTCGTCATCCAAAACCTTGAGTAGCTTTTCAGTTTGCTGCGCTTCGTAATAAGCTTCTTCGCAGCGTTGTGGGCGCGGTTCGCCCGGTTTCAGCACCGAATTAATAATGGATTGGCATATCGGATCTTTCGCCATATCCAACTTAGCATTCTCCTTCTTAGAAGGTTTCAAATCGAAGATAACGCCCGATACCGGAGCCTTCATAACTTGAGTGTCGCGGGTTTGCTGCGCTTTTTCAAGTTGAGCATTGATTTCTGATAGCTTTTTCAGGTTTTCTACCTTGAAGCGACTTAGCTGAGAATCGCTGCTGGCAATTTGTTTCTGGTTTTCAGCAATTTTGGTGTAAAGTTCTTTTGCCCAGGAATCCTTGGTGTTTTTCAACTGTTCTTCGGCGCGGCTGATGGACTCCTGAATGCGCGCTTGCTCTCCTTGCTGGCGCTGTATTTCAGCACTAATTTTTTGGATGTCACCTTGACGCGCGTTAATTTCACCTCGGCGCGTATTTATCTCACCTCGGCGCGTGTTAATTTCGCCTTTGCGGGAGTTGATTTCACCTTCGCGCTGCTTGATTTGATCTTGCTGTTTGAGAACGTCGCTTTGTCCTCTGAAAACATCTTGTTCCTGTTTTTCTTTTTGCAGTTCAGCGATCGCTCCTTGCTCTACCAGAGGGCCGAGTCTGCCTAGAATGTTTTGATTCGACTTCAATACTTGTTGGGATTTCGCTAACTGTTCGTCCGCCAAATCTCTCTGAGCCAGGGCAGATTTTACTTGCTCTTGCGAAGAACTTAACTGCTGCTGAGCATAATTTAATTGGTTCTGGGCAAAACCCAGTTGTTGCTGTGCTACGGTCATTTGATCGCCTGCGGCTTTCTCAGCATCCTGAGCTTGCTTCAGTTGTTTTTCCAACTCCTGAACTTGTCCTTGGGCTGCGGCTACGCGAGACAGAAATTCCGATCGATAATTAACATAAAGCCCTTGCTGAGCAGCATCAAAATTTCCGCTCGCTCCCCGATTGAGGTACAGCTCGTCAATCAAAGCTTGCAGCACTTGATTTTGTGCCGTGAGGCTCTGTCTGTCTTTGATAGTTGATTCTAGGCTTGAAGGAATAGGGCCTTGAATTTTGCCGTTAACCACATCTTCGTAAAATTTGTTTTCCTTTTCCAGAGCCTCTTTAGTTTTCTTAACAGAAGTTAAATCAGCACTGGATGCAAGGGGGTTAAAAGTGAGCAAAGGCTGGTTTTTTTCTACCCGATCGCCATTTTCAACGTGAACTCTCACCACAGCTCCTGTAGCAGGTGCTTGGATGTCTCTAGCACCATCTTTGAGTTCTAATTGGCCGATAGCGGGGACAGCTTGCTCTACGCTAGCAAAATAAGCCCAAACTACAGCAGAAGTGGTCATCAGCATGATCATCCACAAAAACAAGTGCGACCAAATCGCTGGTTTTTCGAGAATGACTGGTTGCTCAGAAAGTATTACCGATTTCATGGCCATTTGTGAGTTGTTATTTGTTAGTTGTTATTGGTTATTTGGGAATTGGGCATTGGGCATTGGGAATTGGGCATTGGGCATTGGGCATTACTGTTTGCCATTATTTTTTAGTAATTACCGATTACCGATTACCGATTACCCGATTACCGATTACCGATTACCCATTATCAGGTATTTGATGACTCTTGTTGTTGGAAGAGGCAGTAGTAACGCCCTTTAAGAGCCATTAATTCTTTATGAGTTCCCCGCTCGACTACAGAACCTTGATCCATCATAATAATTATGTCGGCGTTTTGGATTGTAGTCAGGCGGTGAGTAATGAAAAACACAGTGCGACCGGCGAAAGCTTCTGCTAAGTTATTGCAAACTTGGCGTTCGGAATGGTAGTCGAGGGCGCTTGTAGCTTCGTCCAAAATCAGCAGTTTCGGGTTTTGCAAAATCGTGCGGGCGATCGCCAAACGCTGCCTTTGACCTCCAGAAAGCGACGCACCCCGCTCTCCGACGATCGTATTGTAGCCAGCAGGCAAGCTCATAATAAAATCGTGAGCTACCGCTAATTTCGCAGCTCGCACAATCTCATCCGTACTCGCATCGGGATTGCTCAGAGCAATATTTTCCTGCACAGTACAGTTAAACAGCAAAGTATCTTGCAGCACCACCCCAAGTTGGCTGCGCAGCGAATATAATTCCACCTTGGCAATGTCGTACCCGTCAATAAAAATCCGGCCCGACAGTGGCGGATAAAGACGCTGTAACAACTTCATTGCCGTACTTTTCCCGGAACCGCTTCCCCCCACAATTCCCACAAAACTGCCAGCGGGAAATTCCAAATTCACATTCGCCAGTTGCAGCGGCCCGCTTTCGAGAAATCTGAAGGAAACCTCCTCATAGGTAACCTGCCCTTGAATTGCCGGCAGCGGGATATTGCTCCGGTCTTCATCGCTGGTTTCCGTCGGCGTATCGACCACATCCTTAAGCATATCGATCGACATCGAGACTTCTTGGAAACTCTGCCACACGCTCACAAAACGCAGCAGCGAACCAGTCACGTTCCCGGAAATAATTCGGAAAGCAATCAACTGACCCAAAGTAATCTCATTTCCCAGTACCAAATAAGCTCCCACCCACAACTGAGCTAAGTTACCCACCTGGTTTAAAAAGCTGCTAATCGTACCGGCCGCAGTCCCAGTGATAATTGTTTTAAAACTGGCTGTAATGTATTTTGCGTAGCGGCTCGACCATTCCCAGCGGGATTTCAATTCAATATTTTGAGCCTTAACAGTTTGAATCCCACTGACTACTTCCACTAGATAAGATTGAGAGTCAGCAAAACGCATATTTCTTTGTTTGATCAGGCGCAGCACCAGCGGATTGATTAGAACAATCATCAGCCCCAGTATCGGTACGACTGCCAAAGATACAAACGTTAGCTGCACGCTGTAAGAGATCATAACGGCGACGTAAACCACCGAAAATACCGCATCGAGAACCACTGTCAGAGCTGTACTCGTCATGAATTCCCGAATCTGGCCCATCATGCTGAATTTGTAAACCAGATCTCCCACGCGCCGGTTGTCAAAGTAATTTTGGGGCAGCCGGAGCAAGTGGTCGATTACCTCCGCACTCAATTTGACATCGATGCGGTTTGAGGTATCTATAAACAAAAAGGTACGCAAACCGTTGAGCAGTCCTTCAAACAGAGCAACACCTAACAGAAATGCGCCCAAAATATCCAAGGTGTCGATGCTGCGCTGACCTAATACTTTATCAATAATTACTTGGCTGATTAATGGGTTGGCAAGACCAAATAACTGTACAAAAAACGAAGCGAGCAACACCTCAAAAAACACTGTCTTGTGTTCCATGAGCGCCGGCACAAACCACCAGAAGCTGAACTGCTCTTTTTGTTCGACTTGCGGAGCTTGCAGCAGCAGGACTTCTCCTGATTCTCCCCAGATTTCTTTAAACTGAGGTATCCGCTTCCGCATCAGCCCCTGTTCGGGCGTGGCGAGCACCAATTCTTGCTCGGTGATGCTGTAAATAATGGCAAAGGTATCTTGCCATTTAATCATTACCGGGGCTTTGATGCGGTTGATGGCTTCTGCTGGCACTTGCGCCAATTGGGGCGTGAGGCCGATGCTTTGGGCGATCGCCCCGCAGGCTTGCATACTGATAGAACCAGCAGTTTTTAACTGATTTTCTAGAACTTTGCGGATGATATCTCGACGAAATTTGAGGCCGAAATACTTGCTCAACATCTGGAAGCAAGCTAGCGGGCTGTCAATCTGCCCTTTGGCGCGGAAAACTGGGTATCTCGCCGCATCCTTTGGTTGGTCGGTTTTGGGTTCTGGGGGACGGTCTGGGCCGGGTAGAACCTCGATGAATTTTCCGCCTGGCGGCTTCTGGCCCAAGCCTGCTGTATCTGTCGTGCCATTTAATGGGTCTAGCTCGGGTTGGGGTTCTGGGGGTTCTCGGAAGCCGACCAAGCGGGCGCCGAGGCGGCCTTCTACTTTTAAGGATTTGGCTGCGTTTTCCACAGAGAAGCGGCTGCCGGTGGGAAAGTCGCCCAAGACGCCGCTGCTGACGAGCCAAACTCGATCGCCATCTAGCTCTTTGGCGAGGTCTTGAGTTTTTTTGTTGCCGTTTGGCACGTTGACAACTTTCGCATCTTGCCAAGCTTGCAGGGTGAGTTCCTTGAGATTGGAAGTGCCGTCGGCTTGGCGCTGCAACTCCAGGCTCAACAGTTCAAATACTTCGCTCAAGGAACTGTGTTCGCGAAAGGCTTCTCCAAATGTCGGCTGTTTTTCCAGTACGCTCAGGAAATCTTCGGCAGGTAGGACGATCGCAATCACATCTGTAGAGGCGATCGCCGTCTCGCAGGGAACTCCCCTGAGCAAGCCAGCCCAGCCGAGAATTTCCTGCGACTGCACCAAACGCAAGCTTACGTGGCGCTGCGAGCGCTGGTCAAAGCCCAGCAGCCGGGCCTGGCCTTGATAGATAATTGCCACCTGAGTCGGCATTTTTTCCCGTTCAAACAGCGGTTGCCCCGTCCGGTAGCCGAGGAGTTGGCATTTAGCCACTAAGGCTGACAGAGCCGTCTCTGAGAGTCGGTCAAAGGGAGGTGTTTTAGCTAGGAAATCCTGAATCTGGGAGAGGGAAACAGCGGAAGAAGTCATCCGATTTTAGATTTTAGATTTTAGATTTTAGATTTGAATCCACAGATGAATCCGGAGGCTTTTTGTCAAGATGCTACGCTTTTTAAAGTCTCCACGGGTAAATCCGGGGGCCCCAGAGCAAAATTGCTTTCGGTCATGATATTGAAGACACGGAAGAGAGGGGCTGTAGCGGGCCTATTTGCGATATCTGTTCGGCGAGCCAGCTTTCAAAGAGTTCGTTAATCAAGTGCAGCCGCATCGATTCATCGAGCTGGGCCGGCATGAACTTTTCTAGTCGAATAATTACCATCCATTCTGCCAGAGGACGCGGCGTCCAGAGTTGATTTGGCTGGCTGACGGACAAAAGTTTGCTGATTGCCGGGTGCGGCTGCGAGAGGGGTACTGGACCCAACAAGCCGCCGGACTTGGACTCCGGCCCTTCGGAAAAGTCGCGAGCCACTTCGGCAAAGGTTTGTTCCCCTTCGAGGATGCGAAAGTAAAGTTCGTTTGCCAGTGCTGGATTTTTGGTGCGCACCAGGGAATAGACTACGTGGTCTAGGCTGGCTTTGCGGGTTAAAAAATAATTATCTACTTTAGGTCTCCAAG
Source organism: Microcoleus sp. K4-B3 (assembly GCF_036704615.1). Classification (NCBI taxonomy): domain Bacteria; kingdom Bacillati; phylum Cyanobacteriota; class Cyanophyceae; order Oscillatoriales; family Microcoleaceae; genus Microcoleus; species Microcoleus sp. K4-B3. The sequence goes on along the minus strand of NZ_JAUBSF010000071.1, from coordinate 16,096 downwards.
TGGCTTGCTTAAATTTTTCGATCAGCAAGGGCCTAACGGCCATCTCTTGAAGTTCTTCTTCCGTCATGTTTTGGCTGCGCAGCCAAGCTTCTTTGGCTTCGGGGGCGGTCAGTTGGTGTTGTGCCAGAAAGTTCTCGACGGCGGATTGGCGTTCTTCGTCGCTGCAACTAAAGGATGCGATCGCTTGGTCTACTATTACACCCCGCAAGAATTGCGGCATTAACTGGTACCGCTTCAGGAGCGATGGCATATCCTGAGCTTGCAGTAATTTATCGCCTATTTGAAAAAGTCCTGTCATTTTTTTATCTCCAACTGACTTGCGCTTCCCCTTTTAATTTAGCTGTGGCAGGAAAAGAGCGACAACCACTAACCCCTCGATTCCCCGATGATAGCAGACCGTCAGCGGGCTAGCGCTATTGCTGTCTATTTCTTGACGCTCTGCCTAGCGAGGGGTTCCCCGCGTGTCTCAGAATGGTAGTGGGATAAGGCGAGAGTGGGATAAGGCGAGAGTGGAAAAATCTTTCTTCTGCCATCTTCCTTCTTCCCTCAACATCCATCGGTTAAATCCCCTATACTGCTTCGTCGCCGAACTTCCTTCTTCCTTCACTCTCGCAATAGTCTTTCAAACAGTGTTCCGAGTTGGGTCGAGCAAGCGCGACTGTCGAGATATTTCGGGTTTGCCGCCATTTTTTGCTGGATTCGATCGCGGTAGTGCCGGCGCAGTTCTGGGTTGGTTCCCAGTGCTGTACTCAGCTCTAAATAAGACTTCTCGCTGTTTGCTACCAGCTCCGGAAGTAGCAGTTCTTCGAGCACTGCGGCTGATTGTCGCGATCGAGTTGTTTGCCCTTTTCTTACCACTACAGGCAACCCTGCCAACAGCGGTTCTGCTAAGGAGCAGGCACTGCTGTATGGATAGGAGTCTAAATATATATCAGCCAATTCCAGACATTTTAAGTAATCGGCGCGAGATGGCAGCGCTTTAATCACAACTAAGCGCTTTTTGTCAACCCCAAAATCGGCAAAGAGCGATCGAATTTGTTTGTAAAAAAGTACCGTCGGATAGTTTTCATTGCGGGAACTAAAGGGATACAAAACTAAAAGAGAATTGGGTACGGCAGCAATAATTTTTGCCCAAGTTTTTCTCAATTCTGGGATAATTGTAAAAGCTCGAGCGCCGGACATGAACACTACAGATTCGTCGGTGGCTCCCCAACTCCTGCGAGTCGGTTCAACGGTTGCAGGTGCTGATGCTACAGTATAGCTTAAACAAACTCCCGAGCCTTTTAAAGTAATTAATTTTTCGCGATACTCTGCAGCAGCACCTGCGGCCAATGTCAAATCTCCGGCAATAAAATAATCGATATTTCGGGCGCCGGTAGTGGCGGGGGTTGATGCACCGGTAGCTATTTGCACTCGCGCTAGCCGGTGCAGGCACAGCAGGGCGCTTGGTTGGGCAGTGTCGGTAGTATTGGTGCAGATTAGCAGAATATCTAAATCGTGCGATCGAATTTCTTGAACTTGATTTGGCAAATCTTCTGACAGTTGCAGCAGTTTGTCGGCGCAATTTGCACAATATTTCCCCAGTTGCTCGTCTTGTACCTGGGAATGGTACACGATAATTTCAAATTTGCTTCTGTCTAAATATTCAAAACTCGCAATTGCAGCACGAGTCTCGGATTTATCATTAATTTTATCTAGTAAAAAACCTACTCTAATTTTAGTTGTTTCAGATTTTATATTAGCAGGATTCCAGTCTATTTGACAGCCGATATTTTTTAAATGATATTCCAATATCTCAGATCGCTGGATTAATATATTTAACAAATTTTCCTCGCTCAAGTACAAAGCTTTGAAGCTAACATTTTGCGTCATAAATGCCGCTAAATAACGCCAAACTTCCGAATCGGGAAAACTGGCGATATTAGCAGCGACGTACTTGATTAGCTGCTGGAAATATTCAGAGTACCTTTCAACTTCCCACTTTTCTTGAAAATAACTGGGAGACTGAAATAAGAATGTCATAAAGTCGTCAAAAAACCACTGGGGAATCGCTGCATTTTTATACTCTAGCGGCAACTGATAAGCGTCGCAGTACAGCATCGCTGCGAGGGGATATTGAATCTTATCGGCAATTTCCTCTCCTTCAGCAAGTTTCGAGGATAACTGCTGGACAAAACTTTGTTCTGACTCAGTTAAAGTTTCATTTTTTAGTCCGCTATCTAGTAGCAATTTATGGCTTTTCCCCGCTTCTTGCGAGTAAGCAGTTTCTAATTTTTCCGCTGGCAACTTCAGCCAATTTCTAGCTATTTGTTGGCGGTATTGGCGCAACTGCGCGAGAAGAGACTGGTTTGATGGCGATTTTTTGTACTGTTCAACCAGTGCTGACAAGTCAGATATACGAGGCTGGGTTCTTAATGCCAATTTATGGCGGATTGTCTGTTTGATTTGTTGATTTAGGAAACTGTAATCAGGACTATTTAGTAGTTTATTGTAAAATCTGACTACATCCTTATGATTTTCCCCAGCAGCGAAGTTTTTCCAAGTTTGTTGTTCGGGATGAATCCGCAGGGACGACAGTTTTTCGTCTAAAAATCCGATGTGATAATTTCCCATGATTCGCCACCACATATCTAAGTCTACATACTGAGATAATCCCGAATCAAATAATCCTATTTCGGTAAAGACTCGGGCGGCAATTAAGACGGTACTAGGTTCGCCAATTTTGTTAATGGGGTTGCTCAAGCAGTTAGTATCTGCCAGTAATTCTTTTCCGGGCTGAATTGATTTTAAATTCGACCAACTTTTATGCAAATCTTTAATTGATTGGGAAGCTCTCCGCAAAATTGGGTTAGATTCATCTTCAGCTATGGTGATGCCGCGCGGGGAGAAAACCATACCTATTTTTGGGCTTTGCTGGGCGACTGCGACCATTTTTTCAATACATTCTGGTGCGAGCAAGTCGTCTTGAAAGAGAAATTTAATGTATTGACCTTTTGCTTGGGATATGCAAAAGTTCCAGTTTTGTGATAAGCCGTAATTGCGGTGCAGTACGATCCGGAAATCGACTGAGGTTTGTAATTGGAATGATTGGGCGATCGCAATTGTGCAGTCTGTGGAGCCGTCGTCGGATACAATCAGTTCTATGTTAGGGTAAGTTTGGGCGATCGCACTTTGAATCGCTTCGCCAATAAATGCCGCTCCGTTGTATGTCGGAATACAAATACTAACTAAAGGTGGTGCATTTTTTACTGTCGCTACCTGAGATGACTTTTTCCGTATTCCGCGCTCCAAGCTTTTGAAATTATCTGTAATTTCGGCAATATATTCGAGACGGTTTTGAATTTTTCTCCCGACAGTTGGCGGATTCAGTAAAATCTTAATTTCATCAGCAGCTATTCTTCCAACTTGCTGAGCTTCCCGGTAATTGTTGAAGACATGACGCATTAAATCAGCAGCGTGTTCTGTATCGGGTTCTGCCCACATATTACCTTTTTTGTAAGGCCCGCAATCTGCTGCAATTGGCACTAACTTGTATTTTACTAAAAAGCTGTTGCCGACATTCATAAATTCTGTATTTGATGAATAACCTGTGGCAATTACTGGTTTACCGTAAAACATGGCTTCAGCCATTGTTAAGCCGAATCCTTCGCAGCGGTGCAGCGATACGTAACAGTCGCAATTGTAGAGCAAACCGTTAATTTCATCTTTGGACAAATACCCGTCTAGATGTTTGATATTTGAATTATTTGCTATGGCTGAGTTTAAGGATGCTCGCTCCTCTGGAAATTTGTTTGAATTAGAAGATTTGATCGTCAATAATACGCCGTCATCTTCGCCGAAAGCTTGTTTAAATGCTTGAATTACTGCTAAAGGATTTTTGCGCTCGATGCGGCTGGAAAAGTCGAATACAAACAAGAAAATAAATTTATCTTTAGGCAAATTCAGTGCTTCTCTGCTAAGGGAAGGTGCGGGGAGAGCAATACTGGGCATGATTTTGATAACGGGAATTGGCGAGATTGCGGAAATTGCCTCGGCGCAATAGTTGCTGTAAGTCCAGATTTCGTGAAAGTGATTAAATGCTGGCTGCCATTCCGGGGGAAATGCGGGAAGTTCCCAGGCCCAAAAGCCGATATTGTATTTGTTTTCAAAATAGCTGGAACCTGTATGTTTGATAAAGATTGCAACTTCATCTGCGTTGACTTGAATTAAGTTTACGGGATGGGGATTGTCTTGGCTAAAGTTTTGATATGTGGTGTCTTGTTTGCGGTGGGGACTGCGGGTAAAATTGTTGATATTGAAAGGAATGTTGGCGGCTTCTGTGGCTCTGATGTTGGCTCGGACACCTTCTCCTATGCCAAATTCGCCGCTGATGTAGCCGGCGATGTTAATTCCTAGATTGTGGTTCATAGTTTATAATGTATTTAGAAAATTGTTGGGTTAATTTGTGGGAAATAAGCCTAATTAATTGCTCTCATCAATTGCGTTAAAGGAGGGTAGGGGTTGAGAATAAATTATAATTTTGCTCAATATTTGCTAAGATATAGCAATCCTTGCAGGATGGGTGAACAAGATTAAGTGAACCGCAGAGGGCGCAGAGAACGCAGAGGAAGAGAAGAGAGGGAAGAGAAAGAGTTGGCAACAGAAAATTTGGTGCTTGACAAATGTGCCGATCGCTATTGTATACTGGCATCTCAATGCTAACCTTCGGCTGGTCGTCTGTTGGCATGGGTTGCTCGGTTTTATTTTACGATAAACTAATCAGGAATTTTAGAGAAAGTGATCGATCGCGCCAACCACGACCTCTTGAAGCTGCTACCGCCGGATGCTAAAGTCATTGTCGAAATTGGCTGCGGTACGGGTTCGACGGGCGAACAGTACAAGCCGATCAATCCCCATTGTCAGTATATTGGCATTGAATGCGATCGACAAAAAGCTAAAATTGCGGTCGATCGGCTAAACTGGGTGACTGTAGCCGATATTGAAGAAATTGCCATCGAAAGTCTCGACATCGCCCCAGGAAGCGTCGATTGCTTGATTTTCGGCGACTTGCTTCCCTATCTCAAAAATCCCTGGGAAGTCCTCAAGCAGTACAGTGGTTTGCTGAATCCAGAGGGGCAAATTCTCGCCCGAATCCCCAATGTTCAATACTGGCGGCGAATTGTCAATCTGCTGCGGGGACATTGGGAAAATGCCGACAGCAAGATGCAGCACTGGTTTACCCTAGAAAGTATTAAATCACTATTTGCTCAAGCCGGATTGCAGGTTTACGAATTTCAAGGAAAGGGACACAAAACCGAAAATTTTGTCCGCTTTCAGGAATTGCTGCATCCAATGGTAAAGGCTTTAGAGCTCACATCAAGCAGTTTTGCTACGGAAACAGGTGCTGAATATTATATCGTGCGATCGACCAAATCGACCGTACCTGCGCGCAGACTGCTGATTCAGACTATCATTATGGCTCCTACAGGGTGCGATCGCGTGCGAGTTTTGGAACCCGACAAATTTAGCGCCACAATTCCCGGTGTCCGCACCGTATCCGGCGTGAAAGCAGCAGAATTAATTCCGCCGCTGTCTGGAGGAGAAGAAAAAGTCTTCATCTGGCAGCGGACAATCATGCAATATCCCGGCTATATTCCCCAACTCAAAGAACTGCTACAACAAGGGTATTTAATAGTAGCTGAAATTGACGATAATCCCATCCGCCGCCGCGAATACGCAGACAATAATTACCTCAGCTATCGCGGCTGTCACTGCGTTCAAACTTCTACAGAACCCCTAGCAAAAATTTTGCGGTCTTACAATCCTAATGTTGCCGTATTTCCCAATCAATTAGCTTATCTACCTCCGCCGCGAATCTATCCGGCAGAAGATACAGTCACAATTTTTTTTGGTGCCCTCAACCGCGAAAAAGATTGGCAGCCGATTATGGCAGCGCTCAATCGAGTTTTAGTCGCACACAAACACCGGATTCGAGTTAAAGTAATCCACGACAACAGATTTTTTGAACCCTTGAAAATACAGCAAAAAGAATTTGAACCATTTTGCAGTTATGAACGGTATCAAGAAATCATGTACAGTTGCGATATCGCTCTGTTGCCTCTCGTTTCCAACCAGGTTAACGAAATGAAATCAGACTTAAAATTTATTGAATGTGCGGCGCGGGGAGTAGCGGTGCTGGCAAGTCCCACCGTGTACGAACATTCGATAGTCGATGGGGAAACTGGATTTATTTATAGATATGAAAAAGAGTTTGAAATTAAGCTGAATTCGCTGATTTCTAACACTTCTCTGCGCCGGGAAATAGCCGCGAATGCTTACGAATGGGTGCGGGACAACCGCTTGCTGTGCGGACACTACCGGCAGCGACGAGATTGGTACTTACAAATGCGGGACGAGTTGCCGCGTTTAAATGCTGAGTTGCGCGATCGCCTGCCGGAGTTATTTTGTGACTAAATGCGGTAAGATTTATAGGGGTTATTGTGCGATCGTTCTGTTTAATTGTTTAATTGTTTAATTTTTAATTGTTACTCCACACCAATGCGAATTCTATTCACTATTGCTCATTTTTACAATCCCAGCGGCGACGGGAAACACGCTTCCCAGCGAAATGATCCGCAACCACGACTGAATGCTTTAACCGCTTGCGTGACATCCCTGCAAGCTTTGTACGGCAAATCTCAGTCGATGATTGACATTCGCGAATGTGCAACTATTCCAGCCAATCAATCTCAACAGCATGAAATTGACATTGTTGTTTGCACTACTCAAGGCTATCATCTGTTGCCTCAACTGCCAGTGCAGCCCAGATGTTTTATGCACCACGCTACAAAATGCGAACCGCTGCTATTGGGGTTTGAGTGTCAAGCAGTTTTGCGAGCGTGTCTAGACAAATACGATTATTTCTGTTATTTGGAAGATGATTTAGTTCTGCACGATCCGTGGTTTTTTAGTAAATTAAATTGGTTTACACATCACGGGGGAAATGGAAATTTGCTGCAACCGAACCGCTATGAAATATCGCCTCAAGGGGCGGTCTTTAAAGCATATGTTGATGGTGATTTAGCGGAAACAGCTACTGCTAAGTTTCAAAATGTGGAGGAACAACGGCAGTTAATGGGAAAAATTATGGAACAAGCAATCGCTTTTGAGCGGGCTTTGAATCCTCACTCCGGCTGCTATTTTTTGAATGCGGAACAGATGGCATACTGGGCTAAGCAGTCTCATTTTTTGGACAGGGATACTAGCTTTATCGGCCCGCTGGAAAGTGCGGCGACTTTAGGAATTATGCGGACTTTTAGAGTTTACAAGTCCACTCCTTCTTATGCTAATTTTTTGGAAATTCAACATTTTGGAGCGAGTTTTCTGAAGTTGATTGGTAATAAGGTGAGGGTGCCGGAAGCAGGATGAGTTAAGATATTCAGGTAAGCTGCAATACTTGAGAGGTAGCATGAACCAGGCAACCGAAAAGATTGTCCTTCCCTCTCCCTTCCCCGACCACACTCAACTGCCAGAGGAAGATGGCACTTTCGTGAAGAATTTTCAGGAGCATCCCCAGAGCATTATTTTGACTGATTCTATTGGGTCGGTATTGCAACGGCTTCATCCCGATGGGCAATATGCTATAGGGCAAGACTGTGGCATCTACTGGCGAGAAACTGACCCGCTTGAAAAGGGAGCAGAAGCTCCTGATTGGTTCTACGTGCCGAACGTGCCACCAAGACTAGGAAATCAGATTCGTCGCTCTTACGTGCTGTGGCGGGAATTCATGGCTCCGATGATTGCTTTGGAGTTCGCATCGGGAGACGGTTCACAAGAGCGAGACACAACGCCGTTATCGTACTCAGAAGTCGAATCGGCGCCAAGACCTGGGAAGTTTTGGGTCTATGAGCGGATCATGCGGATTCCGTATTATGGCATCTATGAGATCAATAGTGGCAGGCTGGAGGTTTACAGCCTGAACAACGGGTTTTACCAACAGTTACTTCCGAACGATCGCGGTCATTATCCGATCGCGCCAATGGGCGTAGAATTAGGACTGTGGCAAGGCAGTTATCAAAACCAGACAATGCTGTGGCTGCGGTGGTGGGATAGCGAGGGCAATTTGCTGCTGACAGGTACAGAACGAGCTTCCTTAGCAGAGCAGGCTTTGAGTGCAGAAGGCCAAGCGCGGCGGGGTGCCATCCCTCGGTTGTTGGCAATGGGATTGAATACAGAGCAAGTGGCAGAAGCACTGAGTTTATCAGTAGAAGAAGTTAGGCAGCATTCACAATCTTAAGGTTGCTTTTTATGAATAAGAAGTCAAAACATCGCCGATTTTAACTGTGCCGCTGTTGATAATTTTGGCTAAAACTCCGGTTTGCGCGTGACCGAATTCCTGTTGCAGTAAACTGAGTAGGGAAATATCCCGATCGCCTGTTTCTGGATTCACTTCTATATTGACACAGCGACCGATTCGTGCTGTAACTTCTATGCGCGCCGTGCCTAATTGAAACTGTTTTCCGATCAACTCAAATTCTGACCAAGCTGCCATACCTTCTAGCACAATGTTCGGGCGAAATCGGCCCACGTCAATGTTTTGAAGAGCAATTTCTGTTAGTTGGTCTAATGTGGCTTGACTGAGTAAAGAAATGTGTACGGGTTCTCGATCGGGATAACGAGTTTCGCCGCTGCTGTCGCCGACTAATTGCAAAGGTGCAAGCTGCGGGTGTCTCGCTTCTTTTGTGGGTTCAATTGCGGCCAGATATTCGGTGAAAAAAGTGCCGATGCAATCGCGCCCCGCTGCTGTGTTTGTTTCTGCGGATAACACTGCAACTCCTTGACGCTGGACTGTTAAAACGGCCGTTTCCGGTTGATAATGACATTCTAAAGCTGCTAACAGAGGCCAATCGTTTTGGACAGCAAAATTTTTTTTGCTCATCCAACGCACATTGTCTGCCGGCATCTTTGCAGCTTCCAGATTATCTGCAAACATTAAGGCAAAAGCTCGATCGCCCTTAATTCCGTGTCCGGCTGTTAAAGCAAACTCCGACATTTCTTGCGGTGTCAGCCCTTTAATTGGATAAATAAATAACTGTTTTATTGTTGCTAATGTCATAAAATTTTCCGAAGTTAGTAGAATCTAAGATCTGGCACCATTGTCAATAATCCTTTTTTGAACAGGCTTTCGGGCCTGTGAAGCGAGAAAATCTACTCTTTGTGGAACAGGCCCGAAAGCCTGTTCAGCCAGAATAGTGCAAGATGTGAGTAGAATTGGACTTACGCAGAACCTATATATGTAGGGTGCGCCGCGGCGCACCTTACCGCTTGTCCCGCCTTGCCAGGGCAATCCGCGCGTGGTGCCCCGCAAACTTTGGGGGAATCGAAGCTATTTTATAAACATTAATCAAATTGCTATAAAAACCCGACTAAGCTAGCAATTCATAGCGGCGGATATCTGGAGGCCCAACGGCCAAACCTTCTAATTTCTGCACGGCGTCTTGAATGTGAGTTGAACCGAGATGTAGTTCGAGCAAATCTGCACTTTCCCACTCTTCAACGAAGGTAAAATCTGTGGGATCGGCTTGATTTTGCAGGAGTTCGTATTTGATGCAGCCTTTTTCTTTGCGAGTGGGTTCCATAATGCTCAGCAGCAGAGATTTAAGTTCTGCTACTTTGTCAGGAAAGGCAGCGAGGCGGGCGACTACTCGCAAGGTTGTTTTGGACATAGGAGAAAAAATTAATTGATAGGACGATCGAATTTACCGATTTTTATTTGGCAGACTCAGCAAAACACGATTTTACTTAAAATAACCTAAAGAGGTCGATCGGTCAATCGATTTGAGATTTGAGATTTGAGATTTGAGATTTGAGATTTGAAGCATTCACCCCACGAATAAATTCGGGGGCTCCTTTATCGGATACAGGTTTTTTATTTCTCCACGGATGAATCCGGGGGCTTGTATCCTGGATGCTTTCGGTCAACTGCAGTAAAATTAGTCCAGGACGCGCTCAAGTCTCAGAAACCCGGTTTCTTCCCAAATTCTTCGCTACCAACCGCAGAGCGTCGTATAGACCGGGTTTCTCGATCTATTTTGGCAAATACCGGAGGAACTCAATCTTTGGGATAAAATCGCTTGTTTTCTGTAGAATATTCCCAGGCGATCGCCTCCGGGTCTTTTTCGCGGCTCCACTGAGCAAACTCCGGCTTAACTTTCCACTTGCCGATCGTAGTTGCGTGAACTTTGAACCTGCGGGAGAGTTCCGTCTGGGTAAAAGAGATTTTGGGCTTTTCAGGAGTCTTGGTTTGAGCAATGGGGAATAAATTTGGTTTTTTATCTTGTGCTTTTTCCCGATTTGTGGGAGGCTCTTGAACAGCTATTCCCGCATTAGCTGTTTCGCTTTGATTGACAGGTGGAGCTATTTGAAAATAATACAAAATTCCGCCTTGTTCCGTCACTTCAAAATCCGCAGCAAATTCAGAGGCCCGTTCGTCGAGATACTCTTGAACCTTTTCTCCGGGGAGTTTCGCATTCATCGCCAAATCCAAAGCCGTAACTCGCCCTTGATTTTCCTTGATCAACTTGTAGAAAACCGAGTCTAAATGAGCGAGTTTATGTTTTTGCTGTTGCTGGTAGAGCCTGCAAGCCCAAGCAATGCCCGCTGTGGTGGCGATCGCCCAAAACATCCTTCCAGACTCGAAACTGGCAACCGCCGTCAAGGAAATAGGCAAAAGCAGGGTAAGATATCCCCAAATGCTTCCCTTCTTTAGGTTATTGCTGTTTTTGACCATAGTTCCTAAACAGGTACGTAGTTTAGCTTAGTAGAGCGTGTCTGAATGCCGCGAAAGTTTTTCGACAGTCGATATATCGATCGGCCCGCTGACACACCCAAAAACGGATACTGTGCCGCGTACACTCGCCTTGTGGACAATCCCTAATTTTAGACCAAAGTTCCAGCTCCTTTGATTCAATGTCGCAAGTAAATCGAAAATCGAAAATCGAAAATCGAAAATCGAGTGACGCACTCTACGACAAAATCCCAGAATATACTTTTTTTTGCAACCGAGGGTTCATGTACTTTTTTCGCAAACAGATTGCCATCCTGCTGATAGTTGTTGCTTGCTGTACGCTGACGATTAGTTGCAGCGATAGCCGAGCTGTCCAGTGTACTAAATTTACTGAAATTGTCAACAAAGGCAACGCTCTCATTGATGTTGATAAAGACAGCAACGATCCTGCAACGACAGACAACTTAGCTAAAAATTTGAACCTGATCGCAAAAGAACTTGAGGATCTGCGAATAACAAATCCAACCCTCAAAGAAATTCAGGAGCCATCCGTTAAATCCTTCCAGGAAATTAGTCAAGCACTCGGCGACATCAGCAAAAGTCTTCAGGCTGGAAATCTGGCTTCTACAAGTATAGAAGGTCGAGAGCAAATCCAAACAGCTCAAGCAGATATTATTAGAGCCGGACAGCAGGCGAATCAAGCAGCCGCAAATCAAGACGCTTTGACTAGCAAACTGATTAATTATTGTAAGAGCAGTTCCTAAAGACTAATAGTTTTGAGTTTTGAGATTGCCACGCGAGCCGCGAACAAGGCTGCGCCGTGCATGAGTTTGGGAAGGCGTCGCCTTCACCGGGCATCTACTAATTCCCAATTACCCATCCCCAATTACCCATCCCCAATTACCCATCCCCTATTACCCCGTCCCAATTTTAGTGATGAATTTCTAGATTCAAAATATAGCGACCGAGTTGCACTTTCTCCGACCACAACTCATATTCTAACCGCAGGTGTTCCGGTTCTGGCGTTCCTGTCAGCGTCAAGTTGCGAGTGAAGTTACGGAGTCTCAACTGTTCGGGAGTCGCCAGCGATTCGCCCTGAAGCCAATAACGGCTCAGGCCGTACATTCCTCGTTCCCAGCAGTGGCGGTAACTGTATTTGCCGTTTCCTTGCATGGTCATAATGACTCGATAAGGTGAAACTTCTAGCCAGAGCAACCGGGGTTTTGTAGTTGGGGGTAAGATTGTAACTTGCTCGGCAGATGCGTCGGAGTCGTCGGAAAATTGGCGATCGATTATGGCTGGTTCGTGCAACAACAAGTGAAAGCGATCGCGGTCTTTTTGATAAAGCGTACCAGCGGTTTCAACGACTGACCACAAAGGTAAATCTGTGGATACTAGCGATAAACTTACAGGCTTGCGGTGATGCGTCAGCATAAACAAAAGTGTAGGGGTTGTTGTGGATCGGGCAGTTTGAGATTTGAGATTTGAGACTTTAGATTTTAGATTGGCTGGGTTCCAAATTCCGGAGCTTTTGCTTAAAAAAATGAAAAATCTACAACTCGGAATCGAAAATCTAAAATTGTTTAGTCAAATTTCAATCATCTGGTCGATAACTGAGAGCAGAACATGAAATCTACGCAGATACACGGATAGTATTTGTCAGTGCCCCTGTATGGGAGCTGGAAACCCAGTTTCTACGATATTTGGCATTTAGTAATGATAAATATACGAAGAAACGGGGTTTGTGAGGTCGCAAGTGCGATCGCGAACTATTTGTGAAATTAAGGTAAAATCCGTGCAGTTGCGCCCGCTCTCTCTTGTCGCTGACAACTGACAGCGCACTGTCCCGGCGAGTTTAATCTGTCTTGGAGTTAACCGGACACATTGGGAAAAAACTCGCAGGCATACCAAAAGACGACTGACTTAGGACTGGGAAAAAGGTAGGATAGCTAACGCCATCCCATCCTAGTTTATCTCAATGCAAGCTGACATTATAACTACTGCGCTTCTTGACAAAAGTCAAACTTTAAGCATTCAAAAACCGGCCTCGGGCTTGTCGCTGGTCGGGAGGATTCGAGTTCCCGGCGATAAGTCGATTTCTCACCGAGCTTTGATGTTGGGTGCGATCGCCCGAGGTGAAACTACAATTGAGGGACTGCTGCTAGGAGAAGACCCCCGCAGCACGGCTAAATGTTTCTCGCTCCTGGGAGCCGAAGTTTCTGAACTCAACGCGGAACGGGTGACAGTTCGTGGCGTCGGAATTGGCGAGTTAAAGGAGCCTGTGGAAGTCTTGGACGCGGGTAATTCCGGCACGACGATGCGGCTGATGTTGGGAATTTTAGCCTCTCATCCGGGGCGTTTTTATGCAGTAACTGGTGACAGTTCTTTGCGATCGCGCCCCATGTCGCGCGTCATTCAACCGCTGCAACAAATGGGAGCGCAAATTTGGGGTAGAAAGAGCAATTCTTTAGCTCCTTTAGCGATACTCGGACAGCAGTTAAAACCGATTCACTACCATTCTCCGATCGCCTCGGCTCAAGTTAAATCTTGCATTTTGCTCGCCGGTTTGATGGCAAGCGGAGAAACTACAGTCACAGAACCCGCTCTGTCGCGGGATCACAGCGAGCGGATGCTGCGGGCGTTTGGAGCCCGATTGAGCGTCGATCCAGAAACTTGCAGCGTGACTGTCACTGGGCCGACACAACTGCAAGGGCAGAATGTGATTGTACCGGGGGATATTAGTTCGGCGGCATTTTGGCTAGTTGCTGGGGCGATCGTCCCGGGTTCGGAACTCGTAGTCGAAAATGTCGGCGTCAACCCAACCCGTACAGGCATTTTGGAAGCTTTGGAGATGATGGGCGCGGACATTGAACTGCAAAATCAGCGAGAGGCCGCGGGGGAACCTGTAGCGGATATTTTGGTTCGCAGTTCCGGCCAATTGCGGGGATGCACCATTGCGGGCGACTTAATTCCCCGACTGATTGACGAAATCCCGATTTTGGCAGTAGCGGCGGTCTTTGCGTCGGGTACTACAATAATTCGAGATGCGGCGGAGTTGCGAGTCAAAGAGAGCGATCGGCTGGCCGTGACTGCTGCAGAACTCAACCGCATGGGGGCCAAAATTTCCGAGTTACCCGACGGTTTAGAAATTAGCGGGGGAACTCCTTTGACCGGCGCGGATGTTGACAGCTACACTGACCACAGAATAGCGATGAGTTTGGCGATCGCAGCCCTCAATGCCACAGGTATTACTAACATTCACCGGGCAGAAGCTGCTGCCATTTCCTACCCCGACTTTACCGCCACTTTGCAACAAGTTTGCCATCAAAATTGAGAACGGGAGAGCGGGAGAGTGGGAGAGGGAGGAGTGCGAGATTGGGAGAGGGGAGAGTGGGAAAAACCCTCTTTCTTCCTTCTTCCCTCTTCCTTCTTTCTTCTTCATTCTTCCCTGTTCCCTCTTCCTGACATCCGTTACATCCGAAGAAAGCGAATCAGTTGCCGAACTTCCTTCGTTTAAGAATCTTTGCCTACAACTTGTTCTTTTAAAGAATCAATTTCCGTTAACAACTCTTGGCGATTAGAAGCCTTGAGCAGATAGCGGTAAACAAACCAACCCGTATATCCCATGCCAATCAACTCAAAAATTGGAGCTACCAAAGGGACATCATTAAGAGCATCTAAAACTCCCAGCATTACCTTAATACTAATACCGCCTGCCAGAATTAAACCAACAGTGATCAGGGGCTTTTGGTAGTCAGCAAAAAAATTGGAGACATAGGCTGGAAGTTCCGACAAAATTGTAAGAACTTGGTCTTTAATATCTTGGAACTGGCTCGTCGGTGTTTCTGCGGTTGTCACTGTAGTCATGACTCCCGGTTGGTCCGCCACCAGGTCTACTGTGACGACTTCAGTGACTGTTTGTGCGTCGTCAGAAAAGTTAGCTTGTGTCATTTGATACTTCCTCCGGTGTCAAGTAAAATTGCAGGCTTTGAGTGGCTGCCACTATAATTCTCCGGCAATTAGCACAGCATTCGCGCTGCCGGGACTAATTGATGAGACTAAGGCAGAGCTTCCCAAATTGCAAGCAAAAATAACGATAAGACTTGATTCTAAACAATTTCCCTCGTTGCCAAATCGGTCTTTTGACTCATTTTTTCACTTGAGCGAGGTCGATTTGATTGGGGCAAGGGCGTCCTTGTTCAAAGTCGGTGATATTGCCGATCGTGGTTTCGGCGATATTTTTCAAAGCTTCCTCGGTGAAGAAAGCTTGATGTCCGGTAATCAGGACGTTGGGGAAAGTCAGCAAGCGCTGAAATACGTCGTCTTGAATGACGTGATTTGACAAATCCTCAAAAAACAGATCCGTCTCTTGTTCGTACACATCTAAGCCGAGGTAGCCAATTTTACCAGACTTCAGTGCTTTGGTCACAGCTTTAGTGTCAATCAACTGACCGCGGCTGGTATTGATCAGCATCATCCCCGGTTTCATTTGCCCGATCGCCTCTGCACCGATATGGTAAGTTTCCGGCATCAGCGGACAGTGGAGGCTGACAATATCAGAGGCTGCGAACAGTTCCGGGAGTGCGACGTATTCCATGCCTAGGGCGAGGCAATCTACGTTTTGGAAAAAATCGTATCCCAGCAGGCGGCACCCGAATCCGTGCAGAATTTTGGCAGTAATTGCACCAATTTTGCCAGTTCCAACGATTCCCACCGTTTTGCCGTGGAGGTCAAAACCCAACAAACCGTCTAGGGCGAATCCCCAGCGATAAATGATATTATTTTGGTGGCTGGGAATAAGCGCTGCATACTACGCGCAGGCTACCAGCCGCCCAGCGCATCCCTACCAGGGATTGAAAAAAGGGCAGTCTTACACGCTGGGGTTAACCACCTAAAACCCTATCAGGGATGAACGCTATACATGGTGTTGATGCAGCTTCATTGCAACACTATATGTAGCGTTTGCAGTTTTAATACTTCACAGTGAGCGGCAAACTCTTTACGCCACTGTCGGCGATCGACGCCATCCGATCGCAAAACCGCCGCCACCCCTCCCGATTTTTCAACACTACACAGCCCGCGCTGCCGGGTACATTTGCATCAAAGTGAAGCCCTAACTCGGCTCGAATGCCTTTGTCAGAAACTACCGGATCGGGGGTGATGTGAAAAAAGTCCCCTTCCACGCCTCGCGTGTCCAACCAATAAGGCTCGCTTGGGATTTCATATTCCCCAGCGGGGATGGGCCCTTTACCGCTAGCCCTGTCAAGGTGTTCCTTATTCAGGCATTTTTGTGAATCTTGAACGGCAATGGTCGAGTCGTGAAAAGCTTGG
>NZ_JAUBSF010000070.1:0-38470 GCF_036704615.1 Microcoleus sp. K4-B3 | reverse complement strand
TGGCAAGAGGGTTGATGGAAGGAGTGCTCGCACCCTCTGCCATCGATCGGATTTTTGAAGCCAACGCTCAAGCTCAGCAACAGTCCGGACAAATTTCAGGTTGGTCAAGCCCTGAGAGAGCCGTATTCTAGGAGCTTTTGGTAGTTTGGGTTTAATTTAATCCAAGTTGGGTCCAATCCAAACATTGCGATAAATAATTCCAATAAATGCTCAATGAGCGCTTTTCGTTTAAATGATGCAATCGAAAATGAAACCACTTCCGCCCTGGATTCCCCCTCGACGGCTCCTTCTTTTCGTATTGTCACCTTCGCTAAATTTAGGGCTGTTAGACTGGCATTAACATGGGCATCTAGGGCATCAATATTGCGAGATTGACTATCCACCATTCCGGTATATTGTCTGGCATCGCGAAAAATAAACTCAATCTGAAATCGAGCGCGATAATCAGCCAAGATGTGGCTGGCGCTCAGATTTACATCCGTTGAGAACAATAGAATGTAACGTTCTTGCCCCTCTACGATGCGAACCAAGCAGACTAAGCGGATGCGGCGTTCCAGAGAAACAGACCAGACGACTGCGGTCCAGAGTTGCGATTCATCATCGCAGGTCTTAGCTAGGGTGAAATACTCCCTGTTACGCTCTAAAGGGATAACTTTCCCGTCATAGGTTTTCTGACGACCAGGACCAGGACGACGCGGACCTTTGTATAGATATTTCAGGTTGGCATCTTGTCGCAGTTTCCCAATGGAATTCCACCCGAGTTTCACCACGCCATCCACCCATTTCCGTTTGCTGTAGAAGCTATCGGCCACTACATACTGCACTCGTTCGGGCACTACCGGTCTGGCAATGGGCGAGATGGCCCAAATAGAAATCGACCCGATTGCCACAGACTTTATTCTCTAGGGCGGCGGCTTTGGCTCGTTCTGATAGCCCAGCTTCCGTCTGTTGGGCTGATAATGCGTAAGCCGTATTCTGTTGCACATCGACCACAGCTACTACCGACCACTCCAATCCCTTCTCCACTTGACCGCTCTTGCCGTTATAGAACCGATCTAGATTGGGCGTATGGCGACCACTTTTTTCATTAAATGTTGCGTCCACCACCAGAAGCTGTACCCCATCTTCACTTCCGTGGGTCTTAATCACATGACTATTCACCGATTCAAATCCGATACCTGCATTCAGATTTCGCCGCATCCTCCGCTCTGACAAAGAACTATAGCGGCTTAAATTGGTGTAGTTCGCTCGGCCACAGACCACGAACAGACTCGTGATGAAGGCGAGGAGAAAAGTCCGTTGCGGTTTGTGAAATGACCCACTGTGGTCAGTGCGTCCGTTAGAATATTCTGTAGGCTATCCATGGCACAGTCTCTTTTGTTGTATGACTGTACTTTAAGCCTTGGATAGCTTTCCTCGCCACTACCCTACCAAAACTGTCCGGACTGTTGGCTCAGTACACCAGAGAATTATTATTTTTCAGTTTAGTCAATTTAATCAGTTTGGTCGTCTGTGGAATTTACCCATCGCTCAACGCGGCCTATCGAGCCAGGGCGCAACAATTAAATGTCAGTCCTACCTCTGTTTACGACAAATTAAACGGCGTAGAACAAGCGTGTAAGCGCAGCAATTGTCAGTGAAACAGCAGAGGCGATGGCATCTTTAATTGAAGTGAGCCCAGGTCAATCACCACAACTATTGGCTCCCTACCGGGTGCGTATCATCGATGGGAATTGTTGAGCTGGAACCGACCATCGTCTCGAAGTGCTACGAAACATAGGAGCCGTGGCACTATAGCGTTTCTCAGAAAGATGAGGTACAATAACAGCCGTGAGTAAACCAATTCCTCATATCGGATAATGTAACTTGATTGAAGGCAAACTCTATCGCTTTGGCTAATTCTCGATAATTAGTCGTCTTGATAGAACGGAGAATATTTTTAAGTTTTGACCATAAATTTTCAATTGGGGAGAAGTCCGGCGAATAGGGCGACAAGTATATTAATTTTGCCCCTTTCTTTTTGATGGCTTTTTCTATTTCTTCTCCGGTATGAATAGTACAATTATCCATTACTACACAAGCACCTTTCCATAACTTTGGCACTAATTTTCGGATAATAAAAGCCTCAAATGTAATTCCATCAGTTGTACCTATTAAATTGACTGATGTTAGGACTTCTTTGACCGATATAGCTCCAATTATTGAGACATTTCTTCCGCGTTTATTCGGTTTTGGTCCCTTGGCTCTAGAACCTTTTAGCCTCCCTTGCATATAACCTAACCATTGCCAAGTTTACTCCACATTCATCAATGAATATTAAGTCTTTGAAACAAACTTCTCTAATTTTTTGCCAGAACTCGTATCGCAGGTTCAGAACCCTGTCAGTGCCTTTGTCTGACGGGAAAAGAGTTTTTTTTTCAAAGTCATGTTTAAGAGTTTTGCCATTCTTCCCATCGTTGCTACGCTGATGGTAAAACCAATTTTTTGGTACAGTAAATAACGGAGTTCTTCGAGAGTTGCATCATTGTTTGCTTCAATCAATTCCGCTAAAATTAGCAGTTGTTCTGCATTCAGTTTTAATTTGACTCCACATCGCTCAGTTTGAGGAGCGATATTTTGGGTCTCACGATACTGTTTAACCAATTTTTGGACAAAACTTAGGGCTACACAAAAACGGTTAGCTATTGCTCTTTGTGACAGCGGTTCGTTATGGTACACATCCATAATTTTTTGTCTAAAATCAATCGAATAAGTTTTCATTTTTACTCCTGTGTGATACTTGCTAAAATTCTTGATAGTTGTCATTCGAGTGACTGCTATGGGTGAGGAACTACTGCTAGAAGAGCGCTCCATTTAATTAGAGCTGCATAACATTTTAGGTTTCTATATTTTTCACTCCGTTCAAGTCAGTTAGATCATACCTCATCTTTCTGAGAAATGCTATACCAGGCAACTCAATCGTGATCCTTGACCCAGAATTAAGATTAGCGATCGATGTTTTTAAGTAGGTAGGTGCAAAAAAACCAAACTATGTAAAAATATGTAAATGTGAATGTGTATCTACCAAGGTAACTCAAATATGGGCGCTCGTTTAAGAATATTTTTGACTCCCCAACAGGATCAAACCCTATTAAAGCTTAGAACTGAGGATGTACCACAGAAAGTCAAAGACAGAGCCTCTGTCCTGGTGGCTAAATGCACATGGCTGGTACGTTGAGAAAATAGCCGTTCATTTTAATTGGACTCCACAAACAGTGAGAGAGGTCTTACATAAATGGCAAAAGCTAGGTATGGAAGGGCTTTGGGAATTACCATGTCGAGGCAGAAAACCGAAGTGGAGTGAAGAAGACATCGTATTTTTAGAAAAATGCCTCAAACTTGAACCACGTACATATAACAGTTCCCAATTAGCTCAAAAATTAGAGAGCGATCGTAAAATACATCTAAGTTCCGACAGATTAAGACGGGTACTAAAAAAAGGGGCTCATTTGGAAACGAGCCAGAAAAAGTCATAAAGGCAAACAAGACCCCGTAGTAGGAAAAATCAAGCTCTTCAGACCTAGATATGTTGGAGTTAGCGGCAGCGGCGGGAGAAATCGACTTAAAGTATTTAGATGAATCAGGATTTTGTGCAGGCGAGTGAGCCTGGTTATACTTATTATCAACGAGGTGAACAAAAAAAGATAGAACAAACGAAGCGGCGTGGTCGTAGGTTAAGCTTTATCGGATTTTTTCAACCATTAATCAGCTTTGTTTACGGTTTGGTGATTGGGGGAGTCGAGCGAAAATCTTATATTCAGATGATGGATCAAGAAGCCGAAGAGTCGGCGGCTCTGGGACGAATCAGGGTCATAGTACAAGACAACAGCCCGATACACCGATGTCGGCAAAGTCCAACAATTATGGTCGAATTGGGAAAGTCAGGGTTTATACATCTTCTTTTTACCTAAATATTGTTCAGAAATGAATCCAATTGAATTGGAGTGGCAACATATCAAAAAGAATGAATTAGCTGGAAAAATGTTTGAGGATGAATTAGAGTTGGCTTATGCTGTCATTCATGGAGTAGAAGTTAGAGCAGAAAAAGGAAACCATACTGCCGAACGTATTAAATTCAACTCCAATCCGGCTACTTAATGTTTCGTTACATATTTGTAAATATTTCCACCGACTTACTTAATCTATCGTTCATGTCAGGTGATATTGCAGAGCTACACCATATCGACGGCAACCATAACAATTGGAAACCTATAAATTTGGAAGTTCTACATCGTGAATGTCACCAGCATCAGACCGTTCATGGTCAGGTGAGAGTCCGAACAGCGGGTTAAACCCGACTTATTAGGTGTCAGACTAGGAGCCGGATGCAGTCAAAGCTGCACGTCCGCGTTCTGAACCAGAGGTGTCCCGTGGTAACACAGGCATCGACTCTAATTGAAGGAGAGGTAGGAGTGGTAACGCTCCTATCGACTCTAACCACCATCATCAATCCGCTTCTGTGCCGCCAGAAGAATACGCGCCCCGATAGCACGCTTAACCTCCTCCGAGCAACGGCGGATGCACCAAATACCGCCCCATAACCCAGGAAGCTTAGGGGGAGAGCGTTTGACGTATTTATTAGCCTGTTCGGGTCGATCGCCCGCCCGCACCTCAACAACCGCCAATCACCCATAATTGCCACAAAAATTCAAAATCCCAAACCCAAAACTGCCCAACCCCAGTACGATCGATCTAGTTAGCAAAAATAAGTAAAAACATTACCGGAGTAATTTTTATGGATCTGGTCGTACTCCAGAACTGGCTGGACAACATCTCCTTTGCCGTTTTGTTCTCAACAATGCTCATTTACTGGGTTGGCGCAGCATTCCCCGGCATTCCCTACCTGTCAGCCCTAGGAACCGCAGGAATGGCCGTTGCCAACCTATCCATCGCCGCTTTACTCGGTTCTCGATGGATAGAAGCCGGCTACTTTCCCTTAAGCAATCTCTACGAATCCCTATTTTTCCTCGTTTGGGGAATCACCGCCATCCACCTAGTCGCGGAAAACATGAGCCGTTCCCGCTTAGTAGGAGTAGCCACATCCCCCGTAGCAATGGCAATATCCGCCTTTGCAGCCCTGACTCTGCCAGCAACCATGCAATCAGCAGAACCCCTAGTGCCCGCCCTCAAATCAAACTGGCTGATGATGCACGTTAGCGTCATGATGCTCAGTTACTCAACTTTAATGGTAGGAGCGCTACTGGCGATCGCCTTTTTAATCGTCACCCGCGGCCAAAAAATCGAACTCACCGGTAGTTCCTTCGGCACCAACAGCAACCGCAACGGCAACTACCGCCTCCAACGCCCTCAAAACCCCGAACCTCAAGCAGAAACCAGCGCCGACAGCGCATTAGTGTTCAGCGAACCCTCTTTCAACTCCAACAATAACGGTTTGGGCACCACCGCAGTCCTCGAATTAGCAACCGTTCAAACCCCATCAACCGCCTCAACTCAAACCGCAGAACTTCTCTCGCCCCAGCGCTTGAATCTAGCAGAAACTCTTGATAACATTAGCTATCGCATAATCGGTTTAGGATTCCCCTTACTGACAGTTGGCATTATTGCCGGTGCGGTTTGGGCTAACGAAGCTTGGGGATCGTACTGGAGTTGGGACCCGAAAGAAACTTGGGCGCTGATTACTTGGTTGGTATTTGCTGCCTACCTGCACGCCCGCATCACTCGCGGCTGGCAGGGAAGACGCCCAGCAATTTTAGCCGCCACAGGTTTTGTGGTAGTTTGGATTTGCTATCTAGGCGTTAATCTGTTAGGCAAAGGTTTACATTCCTACGGTTGGTTTTTCTAATTCCCGATCCACCAATCAGCCACAGAATAACAGGATAAGTCAAAGGATCGGGATTAATATCATCTCCGGTTGTAGGGTGGGCAATTCCCACCTTACTCAACCAGCGAGATTCTAATAATTCACTCCCTCTTCCTTCTTCGCTTTTTTTACCCGATGGCGAAGTCGAAGGGCCTTCTTCCTTCTTCTAACTTCTGTCTTCCCTCTTCTAACTTCGGTCTTCCTGACCTCCGTCTTTATATCCGTTGCATCCGCTACAAAATCCGTTGCCGAACTTCCTTCTTCCTTCATTAAAATAAGGACAATTAATATGGACGAATCGAAAATATTTCCCCAAGAAGACGATGTTTTGTCTGCCCCTACTAGCGCTTTGATGTATCAATGTACATTCAAAGTCAGCGAATTTCTGGCCATTATGCAGTCAAAATTGGTAGACGAAAAATTATTTTCAGACGGCTTGGATTGCGAGCTATTAAGTGCTGGTAAAGACTGGAGAAAAGGAAAACTTAGGATGCGTCTGGAGTTCATTCCGCTCGAACCTGAAATCAAAGAGCAAAAAGCTCTTCCTGCCGCTGCCGAAAGCTCAGATACCGTGCAAAACTACGCCGTAGATAGCTCAAATCAAACTGATATAGATGAGCCATTAAATCAATGTGACTCAACAGAAATAACTAATCATTTTCCTATTTCTAGGTATCCAGACCGCGACCCCCAAAGTATAGGAATGTGGAGCTAGGAAGGCAAAGACTGAGAGATGGGGAGAGGGGGATGCTTCCCCTTCTTTGCTGCTAAAAATACCTCGGTTAAATCCCGTATACTGCTCGTTGTCTAACTTCCTTATTTTTGCTTAATGAAAAACTGCTCTCATGGCTGAATCTTCCAATTGGACGCACCTGCACGCTCAAGTTCACAGGACGCTGCTGTACCGAAAAATATTGCCATCAAATCAGCGATTGCTAGTAGCAGTATCCGGCGGACAAGATTCTCTGTGTTTAATTAAATTACTCCTAGATTTGCAGCCAAAATGGGGGTGGAACCTAGCGATTCTTCACTGCGATCATCGTTGGCGTTCTGACTCGGAAGCCTCGGCTAATCATGTAGAACAATTAGCTAAAAGCTGGGGAATATCCTACTATTTGGAAACAGCCTCGGACATCCCCAAAACAGAAGCAGCCGCCAGAAAGTGGCGATATCAAGCTTTAACCGAAATTGCGATCGCCCACAACTATCCCTACATTGTTACAGGCCACACAGCCAGCGATCGCGCCGAAACACTCCTCTACAACCTGATTCGCGGCAGCGGCGCCGACGGACTTTCTGCCCTCACCTGGACGAGGCCCCTGCTCGATTTTCGATTGCCGATTTTAGATTTTAGATTGGGGAATTCCGGCGAAAATCCCAACTCCCAAATATCTGCCGATTTTCGATTGGAAAATCAGGATGAAAATTCCCAATCGAAAATCCAAAATCTAAAATCTAAAATCTATTTAGTTCGTCCCTTGCTGGAAATAACTCGATCGCAAACAGGTCAATTTTGTCAAGAGCAAAAACTACCAATTTGGGAAGATTCCACAAATCAAGACTTGCAATATACTCGCAACCGCATTCGATCGGAATTATTGCCTTATTTAGAAACTCATTTCAACCCAAAAGCCCAACAAGCGCTAGCTCAAACAGCCGAACTCCTCCGCGCCGACGTAGAATATCTCGAACTTGCAGCCAGCGACTTGCTACAGCGAGCAATGTCTCCAATTGCAGACAGCCCGCAGGTGAATTTTCAACTTCCCGTCACGTTAAATCGCCCAATTTTGCGCGAAGCACCCCTGGCATTGCAACGGCGGGCAATGCGGCAACTACTGCAACAAATATTGCCCTCAGCACCCAGCTTTGAAAGCGTAGAAAAACTAACCAGCTTAATCGTAGCGCCCAACCGATCGCAAACCGATCCATTTCCTGGAGGAGCGATCGGTCGAGTCGAACACCCTTCGATAATTTTAGATATTAAATTTTAAGCTGTTATCAAACCCGAAAGGACTTGCCGCAAATCAGAAACTACCCGATCTTGCTCCTCTCCAGTCTCCTGCACGCGATCGAGTTCCCCCCCGACCGCTTCCAGCTTTTGGCGCAGCCCCTTCAAATTGTCCTGCACCGGTTGCAACATTTCTTGATAAACATTCACCCGGCCCCAGAGTTCCGCCACTGCACCTTTCTGGTTGAACAAATTCTGCTCTAACTGCTTGAGTTCGTAGCGTTTCGCCTCACTTTCTCCATTTTGGCGGTTGACATTTGCCTCAATTTGGGATATGGCTTCCCGCACTTGCTGAATTTCGTTTTCCAGTCTTTGCAATTCTTGGCTTTGCTGCTGCAGCTGAGTATTGAGCTGTGCGACGATCGGCCCCAAATCAATATCTCCTCGCTCTTGTTTTGGAGCATTAGCAGTACCCAGCCGCCGCCACAGCACCGCCTGATGCTGCTTCAAAACATCTTCGCGTTCCTGCAACCGGAGGCGCTGTCCCACCAGAGTTTCGTTCAACATTTGATAACTTTCAAGTTCATCTGCCATTTCATTTTCCAAAGCCATGCGATCGTACTCGCTAGCAGCTTGAATTTTCCCTTGCAGCTCCTCGATTGTCTCCCGCTGCAGAGTCAACTCCTCCTCTTGATCGTTAACAAAGCGGAACACCTTTTCCAAATCCTGTTGCAGGTGTTGCACCAGCCCCTGCAACTCCTCAACCGGCATCTTCTCCAGGGCTGACACATCTACTCTCTGCTCAGTACCCGCACCACCCGAAGCAGATGCGAGCCTGGAAAGTTGCTGGTAGAGATCCTCAACAGCCCGCACCTGCAAAGACACCGACTGAACCTGCTCCTGCTTAGCGCTGAGGGTACTTTGCTGCCCTTTAAGATCCGCCCGAGCTTGCGCCAAAGCATCTTGAGATTGATACCACTCCTGCCAGCGGTTTTGGAGGCTCTGATTTTGTCGATCGACCTCTTCTTGCTGCTGTTGAGCGTTTGCCCGTTTTTGCTCCAACTGCTGCCAGTGCTGATCCAGAATTGCCTGCTGAGCCCCCACCGCACCAAAAGACTGATTCAGTTGTTCCCGCACCCCTTGGGCCGAAGCAATTGCCCCTCCCAGCTTCTTCATCAACTCCTGAATCCTCTGGGTCTGCTGCTCATCAACCACCGCCCCCTGCGGAACCTGAGACTGCTGCTGGGCCACCCGCTGCTGCTCGCCCCGCAACTGTTCCCAAGCGGTCTCAATTTCCACGCGGCTGCGATCGACCTCTTCTCGCAGTCGGTTAGCTTCATCTCGAGTATTTTCAATTTCCGAGCGCTGAGCCTCCAGTCGCTCCAACTCATCTTCCATTTGAGCCAACTGCTCTTCGCGGGCTTGCATTTCCATTTCCCGGCGATTGAGTTCCTGACTCGAAAACGTCAGAGAAGCCTTCCACTGTTCAATTTCCTCTTCCTTATCCTTAAACTTGTCCTGCAAGCGCGAGAAATTTTGCAGAATGCTCACCAACTGGCGGGCCGCCTCCTGAATCCGCTGCACTTGCTTGCTAGCGCTCAACTCCACCAGCACCAGCGTGCCGTCGTTAAACTTATTAGCTTCCTCAACTGGGATCGCGTCATCGCCTGGTACGGCGCTCCAATTGTGTTCGCCCCGCTGACAAGCTAGCAGTTTCAGTTCAGCCTTACCGCCACCGAGACCAAAGCCGCTTCTCTGTTTTTGTACTTCCGCTAGATACAGCACACTAATAGTCCTCTGCTTCGTAAAACCTATCCCAACTTACTTTAAGCTACTTAAAGGCCTAAAAGATAAGTGGTGTTTACGTACTACGCTGTTGGGTAGACGGCTAATCCCAAGATAAGTAGGCTATCCCCCGATCGCCAAAGGTTCTCAACTAAAGATAACACTGCGTGCGATCTGTAGTCAACTTACGTAAAGTAAATAAGTATAGGCAAGTAAGGATTACTTTTTGCCACTTAAGTCTTACTCTTTGGTGTCCTTTCGCGAATCCGGGGATAGCATTTTTTCCTAACTATAGCAGCACTCACGCATAGCAGTGCTTCACGGGAGATCGTCCAGAAAGCACGGCCGCCGCCCGCTTTCTGGACGAATGAGACAGCAGAATCAATGCCGCTTGATTAAAGACTAGCAAAACTGCGGGGACTGCCATAGCCTAAAGCTGAAAAAGGTCAGTCCGTCAAAAACTTTCTATTGATTGTACCAGGCTTTAGTTGCGGCTCGATCGTGAAAAAAGCCCTCGCTGCCCCCAAGCAAGCGCTATCCTCCGGCGGACTAGGGGGGATTTGAACCGCGCTGCCTTAGAATAGGGTAATGACGCGAGCCTATGACGCGAGCCGCGGGCGAGCAAAAAGGTCGATCGGCAGTGAAGGTTTTCCTGACAATTGCCAACAAAGGTTCATTTTGACTGCACCTGATTTTAGGGCTGTGGCAAAGCCAAAAAAAACCTTGAGCGCAACTCATCCAACCCAACAGACTAGCCTCAAGTTCCCCTCGGGGATCGATCGGCACTTGCTGCTGGTAGCAGCGGTAAAACCAGAGAATCCTCGGTATTTTGAAGTTGACCTACGCAAAGATGCGTTGGATAAACTGACGGCATACTCAGCCAAAAACTTCAAAACTTTGGCGACCGAAGACTTGAAGCAGTCGGGAATGCCAGCGTTGCACACTCGAAGTGCCCGTGCAATTGTGCGATGTGGATTCTACGAGTTTAGGCAACAGTGGGAATACAAGATGAAACTCTACACTTAGAGAATGCCGCGAGTTTCGCGGTTTCAGCTTGTGGACTGGTAGCGCGGCCGACTTAGGCAGCAAGTATCGCCCTTTCGTCAATTCCCAATTGTGAGATGGGCATAAGTGCGTAAATTATTGACGGAAACTAAAGTCAATCTTTGCGCCAGCACACAGTCTTTCCGAGCTCAGACGCCAACGGTTTTAAGAAGGAGGACACTTTAGCTGCATGCAGGGAAATTTGAGTGAAATTGACATCCGCAGCATCCTGCAATTGATAGAGTTAGGTCAGCGAACCGGAGAACTGTTCGTAGAGGCCTACACCTCCACCAGCAGCAGCACGGGTACTCAACCTACCCTGCGCTCCCTTGCAGGACAATCCTGGTATGTCTTCTGCTTCAACGGTCAGATTATTTACGCTACCCAGAGTGCGGGCAGTTTGTTTCGCTTGCGCGACTACCTGCGGCGCTACAAAGCAGATACCGCCCTCGACAAAATCCAAGTTCCCTATATGGCATCTACCAATGCCCCAGAATACGGCTACCTGTGGGCCCTGCTAGAAAACCACATCCTCACCCCAGCTCAAGGGCGCAACATCATCCAGAGCATGATCCACGAAACCCTATTTGACTTGCTCAGCCTCCACCAGGGTTCCTTCACTTTTGAAATGGGCCCAGCTTTGGCTCCTCAACTGACCAGCTTAGAAATTAGCTCGCTGCTGGCCAAGATTGTCAAACAGGTGCAGCAGTGGAAGCAGTTTCACCCTCACATTCAGTCGCCCAACCAATGCCCGGTGATTTCAGATCCCTCCGAGCTGCGAGTCGCGCTGCCTGTCAATACCTTTAATACTCTCAGACGCTGGGCCGACGGCCACACTTCGATCCGCCAAATGGCGCGCTACCTCAACCGAGACGTGCTGACTGTCGCTAAGGCGATTTACCCCTTCGTGCAGCAGGGATTGGTGCAAGTATTTTACGAGCCATCAGTAGCCCCGGCCAACAACAAAAAAGAATGGTCGTCCCCAGAAACCAAGGCTCCCAGAGTGGTCTGCATTGACGACGACAAGATTATTCGCAAAACAGTCGAGTCAATTTTAAATGAACACGGTTACGAAGCGACGGCGATCGGCAATCCCCTCCAAGCCCTGAGTTTGGTTTTTCAACTCAAACCCGATTTAATTCTGTGTGACATCGCCATGCCAGAACTCGACGGCTACGAAATTTGCGCTATGCTGCGCAATTCTAGCGCTTTCCGGCAGACCCCGATCGTTATGCTGACTGGCATCGACGGATTTATCGACCGCGTTAAAGCTCGCATGGCCGGAGCTACAGACTTTTACACCAAACCTTTTGGCGAAAGCGAGTTATTGATGCTGGTAGAAAAATATGTGGGTCCGGGCTACCCTCTGGCCAATATATCGAAAAGATTATTAGACCGCTCGCTAGAAGACGAATTAGAAGAGAAATAAATTTCGCATCGGTGGCATTGTGGGAGCTTTCTTGTACCTGCACTTAGATCGAGTCTCGACCCCCACAAACAGAAAGCTCGCGGGAACTATTGGCGAGCGCAGCATAAACTAGAATGTATAAATCCGCGCGCTGGCATGAGGGCGTCGGTAAAACTCTGTTCAATTTCTCCACCCAAGTGGGTCTAACAGGCTCAAAGTGCAAATATAATATACTTGTTCTCCACTTGCAGCCGCTCCGAAAAACCGATGCGCAGAGCTACTAATTGCTAGGTATTTCTGTACAAAGTCGGAGAGTGCATTCTCAGTCTTAACTGACTCCGTTCATGATTGTCGCGACACCAGCCATGTCAACAACCCGTCGCTAATCCGAGTACCGGTTTAGCATTCATCGCAGAAATTACCCAGAGTTTTACCAATTTAGACGGCGGTGGGAGTACAAAGTGAAGCTTTAGGGGTTCCAAATTAATTGTTCGTAGTCGATTTGAGCTAATTTGTCAGCAAAGGTCGCGTGAATTATTGATTGCAGTCAATTCTTGACGGAGCAAATCTCTTGCCAAGCACCTCCGGCAGTCGCGCCATTCACCCCTTGGCTGTGTCAAGCTTGGCTGTGTCAAGTTTCGATCGTCGAAGTTTCGATCGGGTTTTTCTTGGCGGGAAACGTCAACAATTTGCTAGAAAGCAGGTGTCAGAATGATGATTAGCGGCAGCCCAGACTTTATATTACCAGGACTAGGCGTAGATCCGGCTCCGGAATTCCAAGAACTAGAAACTCCCGAAGGCGAGCTGCACCTGCGGTTCTATGTTCCTTCGGGGAACGAGTTCGCACTGCCGGCCACAGGGATTAGAGAGGTACTAGCCCCGTCCCCAGACCGCATGACACCGATCCCCAACGTTTCCTCTTTGCTTTTAGGTACGCTAAATATGAGAGGACGAGTGATTTGGGTGGCAGACCTCGGCCAATTTCTGGGAGACCAAACACCTCTGAACACAGACAGACCGGAAATCCCGATCGTGGCTGTGGAAGACCAAGACACGATTTTGGGGCTGGCAGTCGATCGAATTGTGGGGATGGACTGGCTCGACGTAGAGCAACTGCACTCTCAGAACAATGCACCAGACGGCATGATTCCATTTCTGAGGGGAGAATGGATGTTAGGTGCACCAGCTCAGAAAGTGCTCCGACTGCTAGATCAAGTGAAAATTCTGCGCTCGGCGCGGTGGGCAGCGTGAAATCGATTTTAGATTTGCGATTTGCGATTTTCGATTGAGGTCTAACCATCAACAGTCACAGGACTTAAGGCGCGCATCTAAACATTCAATTCAAGATAAAAATCAAAAATCTCAAATCTAAAATCTAAAATCAAAAGAGGGCGGCAAATGGCAACAAGTACCAACTTTCAGCAGGACTACCAACGGGCAGAAGCGGCCTACATGGATGGCAATTATTCAGAAGCCGCAGCCCTAGTTTATCAATTAGTAGAAGATTTTCCCGAAGACCCCAGCGCTCGCCTGCTGTGCGGACACATTTACTGCTACGGACTGCAACAGTATGAGGTGGCGCGGGAACAGTACACGGTTGTGCTAGGCCTGAGTGACGATCAGAGTTTGGTTGAACACGCTCACAGCGGAATTACCTACACAGACCAATTTTTATCCGGAGAACTGCAAACGGAAAATTTCGAGGCTTTGTCTGCTGAAACTGAATTGGAATTCTACCCAGACTTATCTCTCGATGAAGGGTTAGAAGACCCGGATTTGGGACTTTTCCAAGGAAATTCCCCATCCCTTTCCTATAGGAGTCAATCGCCAGACGACGTGGAAAACGAGGATTTGGCAGACTTGGGCATGAGCGGCTTGGGGTGGGAAGCAGAAGACGACGATCCCGCCGCCCCTGTCCCAGATTTAAGCTCACATTCTAACCCCTTTTCTAGCGACAGTGGCGGGATGGCAGCTTATGCTGAGACTCCCGACTCGCTAGACATCGACGACTTTGCAGACTCGGACTTTGGAGACCCTTTTGCCTTAGATGATGGAGGGTTTGATGCTGCTGACGTGTCTAGCAGCAAAGTGTCTGGGAAAAAGGCACCTTACTCAGGAGATTCGTTTTCAGAAGCTCCGACTCAGATGCTCAACGGTCAAAGTTTTGCCTCTTCAGACCTCGGGAATTCCTTCGACTCGAACCAACTAGACTCCCCCATCGGGCCCTCCGACAATTTTGGCGAACCTTTTGCTGCGCTCGATTTGCCAGACGATCTCGACGGGAACTCCGACTACGACTACCAAGCCCCGCCCCAGAGCCGCCAAAATCACGCTCATAACGCAGGTCCTGCAGAAGAGGAAGACCCCTTTGCCGAGGCGATGCCCTCGTCGGGTTTCGGGTCTTCTCGACCTCAAAACAAGCAGCCGAATAATACCGGCGGGTCGGACTACTCGTCAAACTATTCGCTGGCGGAAGACGAAACGCTGTTGATGGGAGGTGCTGTCCCCAACTCTCAAAGTCAAAGGTCGAGCCGGGAAAAATTTAATTCGGTGGATCGATCATCCGCCAACAGCAACGGTTACGGCGACTCGGAACCCCCGGCATTTGGTTCTATAGACAGCTTCGAGTTAGATGCTTTTGATGACGATGCTTTTAGCGATTCTTTCTCTTTCGACGACAACGAACAAGCGACAGCTTTCGGGGCGTCCGACAAGAACAGCAGCGGCTGGTCGTCAAAAGCTGCGAATGCTCAAGAACACAGCGACTTTTTAGACGAATTTGACGAGTTTGACGATTTGGGCAATTTGCCGGACTTTGACATCTCAGAAGATGCCACCAGTTCCATGCTGAGTAGAGGTAACACCAATTTCGGCAACTCGACCAGCGGCATGATGGGAACGACAGGCAGCGGCCTGGACTTTGACAACAGCGATGGCTCAGCAATTCGGGATGACGAGATATTTAGCATAAACGGCCCGGCTGATGCGTCAGTGCCGAGTTTTGCTCCCACAGAAACAGAGGCGGTCGATACTTCGGTGACGGTAGAACAGGGGGGACTGGCTTTCTTGGAAAATGCCCCTTTGTTTACAAAACAGTTGTACACGGCAATCGGGGCAGGACTGGTTTCTCTGGTAGCTGTGGCTTTTGTCACCAACATTGCCTCCTATCAAGCTCTGCGGCAAGACAAACCGGAGGCGATCGTTTACCTGCGCCAAACAGGCTGGGTAATGACCGCAGCAGCAGGCTTTACGAGCTTTTTAACTTCTTGGGGCATCGGCCAGTTGATCGCCAAGCAGGTGCGCAAGTCCTCGGACAATTTGCAAGCTCAGTTCGATGCCGTATCTCAAGGAACTTTGGACGCTCGCGCTACGGTTTACTCGGAAGATGAATTTGGCAAAATGGCTGCTAAATTCAACCACATGGCCAAGGTCATCCAAACCACGATCAGCGATACCAGGCGCAAGTCTGACGAGCAGGAACAGGCAAAAGAAGACTTGCAGCGCCAAGTTATTCGCTTGCTAGACGACGTGGAAGGAGCGGCTCGGGGTGACTTGACGGTGACTGCGGAAGTGACGGCAGACGTTTTGGGTGCTGTTGCTGACTCGTTTAACTTGACTATTCAAAATCTGCGCGAAATCGTCCATCAGGTGAAGCAGGCGGCGAGGGAGGTCAGCAAAGGCGCTACGGATAGTGCTAAGTTTGCGGGCGATTTGTCTTCCGACGCGCTGCGGCAAGCTGAGGAATTGGCGGCAACGCTGAATTCGGTGCAAGTCCTCACCGACGCGATTCAGCGGGTCGCAGAGAGCGCTAGAGAGGCGGAAGAAGTGGCCAGGGGCGCGGCGGCAACGGCTCTGAAAGGGGGCGAGGCTGTGGAGCGGACGGTGGCCGGGATTTTAGAAATTCGAGAAACAGTAGCAGAAACCACTAGAAAAGTCAAGCGGTTGGCGGAAGCTTCTCAAGAAATTTCTAAGATTGTGGCTTTAATTGCGACGATCGCCTCCCGGACGAATTTGTTGGCCCTCAATGCCAGTATTGAGGCGGCGAGAGCTGGGGAAGCGGGCAGGGGTTTTGCGATCGTGGCAGACGAGGTGCGACAATTGGCAGACCGATCGGCTAAGTCTTTGAAAGAAATCGAACAGATCGTGATGCAAATTCAAAGCGAAACCGGCGCGGTAATGACGGCGATGGAAGAAGGGACGCAGCAGGTTATTGAGGGGACAAGATTGGCAGAACAGGCGAAGCGATCGCTTGAAGATATCATTCAAGTAACTAACCGAATTGACGTGTTAGTGCGATCGATTACTGCCGACACTGTAGAGCAAAACGAAACAGCTCGCGCGGTGGCTTCGGTGATGCAAGCTGTCGAGCTGACCGCTCAGGAAACATCCCAAGAAGCGCAGCGAGTTTCCGGTGCTTTGCAAAATTTGGTAGGCGTTGCTCGTGACCTTTTGACATCGGTGGAAAGATTCCGAGTAGAAACAGCAGAAAGACAATAATTAAGTGTCTACTGCTTTTTTATCGGCTGATTTACCAGCACCTTAGTGTGGCAATGATGGCATAGAAAAAGCAACCTCGCAGTCTTGAAACCTCTGCGGGGCTGCTAATTCAACACCTAAATAAAGTAGGAGTTGCACAGATGGACGATAACATAGTAGAGGTAATACCGGGCATCTTTGGTGAAATTCAGCCGACGGGCTGTATTATCTCTACCCTAACCAAATCTAGTAGTGGCTATGCCAATAAAAGACTTCGCATTAACGGTGAATGGAAAACGTTTACTGTCCACCGTTTAGTATTAGAACATTCATTAGGTCGGCAGCTCAGACCCGAATACTTTGCTTGCCATACTTGCGATGTCCGAAACTGCATTAATCCTAACCATTTGTGGGAAGGCTCTAGGCTGGAAAATTCTCAAGATAGGTTGAAAAAAGGACGTATTAAAAATGTCGGAAGTACATCGGCGCCGAAACCTCAAAAACAACTGCGAGGCATAGAAATAATTCCCGGTATTTGCGCCGAAATACAGCCGAACGGCTGCATGATTTGCACCTTGGCTAAAAGAAGTGATGGTTACTCGGTTAAAACTATCAAAATTAACGGGAAAAATCAAAGTTTCTATCCCCACAGACTGGTACTGGAACACAAACTTGGACGGCCTGTCAAACCAGGTTATTTTGCGTGCCACAGTTGTGACGATCGCGGTTGTATCAATCCCGACCATTTGTGGGAAGGAACCCCCGCCGATAACTCCCGCGATGCCAAGCGAAAAAAACCGCTTTCCTTTCGTTCCCGGCAAGATATGTCCTAACCGCAAACTCCAACCCGATCGGGTGCGGGAGATTCGCTATCTTGTAAGTGAGGGCATATCGAAAACAAAAATAGCCAGGATATTTGCTATATCTCGCAGTCAGATTATTCTCTTGGCAAGGGGCGAGATATACAAAGAGCTTCTCTAGAACTACTAACATAGACCCAATACAATAACGCTTAAAATCAGGAATAAAACTATGCTGCCGGAGCAACAACAGAGGATAATGGGCTACTTTATTGAGGAGGCAAAAGACCACCTCAATACGATAGAACAAGGCTTGCTGAATCTGCAAACCACGATCGAAGACCCAGAACTGGTCAACGAAGTATTTAGGGCCGCTCACTCTGTTAAAGGAGGAGCAGCAATGCTGGGGCTGACCAGCATTCAGCAAACAGCTCACCGACTAGAAGATAGTTTTAAAGTTTTAAAAGAGTGCAGCGTTAAAGTAGACCAACAGCTAGAGTCCCTTTTCCTGCGAATTTTTGACACATTGCAAGGGCTGTTAGAGCAACTGTCGGGGCCTTTTGGGCTGACAGAGGAATTGGGAGAACAGATGGTTCGAGAATTAGAACCAGTATTTGAAGAACTCAACGGGCACTTGGGGGGACTCGTCGGATACGGAGAACACGATGTAGACGAGAGCAGCCTGCTGCCAGTACCCGAAAAAGTTATGGCAGGGATGGGAATCGGGGCGTTTGGCTCATCGAGGACTTTTGCGGACTCGGGATCGGTTTACGCACCTGATGCCAGAGCAACAGAAGACAGCGCGCTGCAGCTAGTATTTGACTCGGACGTGCCGGCGAGGATGCGGGAACTCCTGCAAGAGTTCAAACAGCCCGAAGGGCCAGAAAGCAGGCGGCAACTCAAGAACATTTGTCGGAATTTGCTCAGGGCAGGGGAAGAATTTGACCTGCCCTGCTGGATAGAATTGATCGAAGCTGTATCCAAGGCGATCGCCAACCCAGAAAATAGCTACCGCACCTTAGCCCCAACGGTGATCAAAGACATCAAACAAGCGCAAGAACTGGTAGTTTCGGGTCTAGAATCGTCGATCGCACCGAGCGCAAAACTTCTGGCGCTTCAGCCGGCTGTTGTGTTTCCCGAAACGGATTTTGAAGATTTGCTGGCATTCGCTCAACCGGGTAAATCGGGGACAAATGTGGTTTCTGTTGAGGATGCGGCCTGGGATCTGGTGGGCTCTGGCGATGCCCAGGATGGATTGAACAAGTTGCTGCCGAATATTTCTGGGCTGAGCATAGACGAACTGTTCGACCAACTCGACAGCGGCGAGAGCAACGATTATAGCGGCAGTCGATCGCCCCAGTTCGACGATTCCGCCTTCGCAGAATCGGATATAGAGACGAGTGCTTTTAGAGGCTCGACCCGCAGCGGCCCGGAAGTGGGCGCGGCAGAACTCAACACTTTAGCTGACTTGTTTGACGGCGAGTCCCCGGAGCTCGACGGCGCTTGGGAAGAAGAAGAAGACCTCGACTATGCCCAGTCTTCTAGGATATCGGCGGGAATGCTGGAGTCAGACGATGACAATTCCGGCGATTTTACTGATTTGTTGTTTGACGAATACGATGCGGAAAGTTCGGAAACTAAGACGGCGCCTCCGATTGACGACCTGACGACTTTGTTTGGGGAGGATTTGCTGTTTGCAGACGAGCCAGACAGTTCGGCGGTAGCTGCCGGTCAGAACAATGGGGGTTCGAGGCAGCAGCTAATTGGCAAACAGCTTGAAAAGGGTAACGGCAGGGGCGGTTTGGCTCGGCCAGACGGCACGGTTCGCCCAGCCAGGGGACAAGCTGACGAAGATGCTCTGGGTACGCTTTTGGACGAAGTGGCTGCCCAAACTTCTGCTGTGGTTGCGGAGGATGCTGATTTAGATAACTTGTTCGGCGATGAGGGCGAATCTGAGGCAACGGCTGTGCCGGCAATCTCTGCGGATTTTTCTCTCAACTCTGACGCTTTCGATGCAGAATCGAACGAGCCTGCAGCAGGCGGCGGCAATGATTCAGCGGATGCCGAAGCGCTCGATCTGCCTGAAATCGATGATTTCGAGTTGCTCTCCGAGCTTGGCGAGGACTCGGATTTGAGCGAGCTGTTGGGGATTGCTTCTAGTTTCCTTTCTTCAGAAGACGAAGGTGGGGAAAGCGGGGGCGATCGATATCTAGCTGCTGGCATCGCACAAAATGAGGAAATTGGTAGCGTTCTTAACATGACATCAAATTCTGATTTAGATATCTCTGCGGATGGAAATTGGCTAGAAGATGCTTTCGGCCTGGAAGACGAGTCTATGCAATCGGTCAACATCGAGCTGGACGATACGGATTTAGATGCGCTGTTTGGGGATATGACCTCGGGTTCGATTTCTGGGGATGAGCAGACTGTGCGGGATCGGCAAGGAGTGGCTACTTCCCGAGAGGCGGCGGATTTGGCTGAGCTGTTCGGTTCTGTACCCACGGGTACTGAGTATGACGGGGAAGCTTCGGGGCAAGCCGATGCGCGTTGGCTGAACTCAGATGGGGGTTCAGAATTGCTGAGTGCGGATGTGGAATTTGATGAGGGCGAGTTAGGGAGTTTGTTCTCGAACAATGCTGCGGCTGTTTCCGACAAAGGCTTGGCAAATTCGGCAGCGGTTGAACTTGGGGCTTTGTCCGATCGTCCTGATGCGGAAATTTCAAGTGTCGAGTCTGATGAGGGTTTAGGTTTCGATTTCTTGGAGGATATGTTTGGAGAAGGCATGGCGCAGCAGGGCGATGCTGTCGCGGCGGGAGATGAGGGCGCGGCTGTTGATGTCGAGGAATTGTCTGCCCAACTTCCCGAGGGTTTGTTCGACGAGGTGGGTGCGGATTTGTTCGATAGACCCGAAACAGATACCGCTGGCTCGTCCGAGGGCGAGGATGATTTGTTTGATGCGCTGGAAACGGATTTTTTGAGTGCGGATTTAGAGGCGCTGCCTGCAGAATCTCTCGATCGTATGTTTGAGGGCGATGCTGACTTGCTCTCAGCGATGGAAACCGGGGCGACTCTCAACAGCGAAGAGTTCGAGGGTTTTGATGATTTGTTGGATTCGATCGATGCTGAGGTTCTGGTGACTTCGGAACTGACGACGGGCTTTTGGGACGCTGACGAGGAGCCGGCCTCGGTCGATGCCTCGGAGTTGGAAGAGGGCTCGCTGGCAGACTTTTTTGCCGAGGCAGAATCAGGTGCTGAGGATGGCGAAGGCAATTTTGACGATTTAGAAGCACTGTTAATTGCAGGGGGTGCTGGGGCTGTACTAGCAGCTTCTGGGGGGACAAATCAGAGTCCGGTAAATACAGAAGTTTTCTCCGATCTCGAAGAGCTCCTCAGCGAGAGCGCAACTATGCCGGAAATGCCTGCACCGACGACAACTGCCAGTAAAGCTCTGCGCGCTGCTGCCGATGAGAGCGACGACGAATTTGGCGATTTGGAAAAACTGCTCGAAGATCCAAAGGACGGCGGTCGCCAAGGGGAAGCAAATATCGGGCCGTCGGCGCTCAACAGAGGAAGGCGGAATGCCCGCGCGGGCGGGTTCGGCGACCAGACGATGCGGGTGCCGGTCAAGCAACTGGACAACCTCAGCAATTTGATGGGGGAACTGGTGGTAAACCGCAACAGTTTGGAGCAAGACCAAGAACGGATGCGACAGTTTTTGGACAATTTGCTGCACCAGGTGACGCTGCTGAGCGATGTGAGCCAGCGGACTCAGGATTTCTACGAGCGGAGTCTTTTGGAGATTGCTTTGCTCGCCAACAGGCAGGGACACCGATCGGCCTGGCGCTCTGAGGATTCGGCCCACACCCGGGAAAGTGCCTGGAGACCTGAGGAAATGGACAGGTTTACTCCTTTCCACAGTTTGGCTCAAGAGATTATTGAGCTGATCGTGCGGGTGCGGGAGTCGGCCGCGGACATTGAGTTTTTGGTGGATGAGGCGGATCAGGTGACTCGCCAACTGCGGCAAGTTACGACTCAACTGCAAGAAGGTTTGACTCGCGCCCGGATGAAGCCGTTTGCCGAGACGACGGACAGGCTGTTCCGGGCGGTGCGGGAAATTGCGATTAAGTGCGGGAAGCAGGCTCAGTTGCAGGTTGAGGGTAAGGATATTTTGATCGACAAGATGATTGTGGATCAGCTATATGACCCCATGACTCATTTGGTCAACAATGCGATTACTCACGGGATCGAAGCACCGGAGGTGCGTCTGGCGGCTGGGAAGCCTGCTGTCGGCAGAATTACGATTCGCGCTTTCCACCAAGGGAACCAAACGGTGGTTTCGGTTTCTGACGACGGGGCGGGAATTGACCCGCAAAAGGTGAAGGCGAAGGCGATTAAGCAGGGTATGCTGACAGCGGCTCAGGCTCAGAGGATGTCTCGCTCGGAAGTTTACGATTTGCTGTTTATGCCGGGTTTCAGCACTCAGGAACAGGCGACGGAGTACGCCGGCCGGGGGGTCGGTATGAATGTGGTGCAGACTTCCTTGCAGGAAATTCGGGGCACTGTGTCGATCGATTCGACGATCGGTAAGGGGACTGTGTTTACCATCCGTTTACCTCTGGTGTTGAGCATTTCTAAGGCTCTGACTTGCATTAGCGATCGCGCTCGCATTGCTTTCCCGATGGATGGGGTCGAGGATATGATCGATGTGCCTCGCGATCAGGTGACGACGGGGGCGGACGGTTTGCCTTGCATTGAGTGGCGCGGTTCTAT
Source organism: Microcoleus sp. K4-B3 (assembly GCF_036704615.1). Classification (NCBI taxonomy): domain Bacteria; kingdom Bacillati; phylum Cyanobacteriota; class Cyanophyceae; order Oscillatoriales; family Microcoleaceae; genus Microcoleus; species Microcoleus sp. K4-B3. Next base: position 16,379 of record NZ_JAUBSF010000070.1, on the reverse strand, counting down.
TTTGCCGTTCCGGCCGCTGCGGGATTTGCTGGGTTACAACCGCCATTTGGGTCGGGGCAGTGTTTACGGGTTTAATACTGACGATGACATGATTTCGGTGATCGTGCTGCGGTCTGCTGGCAATTTCTTGGCGGTGCAGGTGGATCAGGTTTCGACGGAACAGGAAATTGTGATCAAACCGTTGGAGGGGCCGGTGCCGAAGCCGATCGGGATTGCTGGGGCCACAGTGCTCGGGGACGGTCGGATCGTGGCTATTGCGGACGTTCTGGAGCTGATCGATTTGGCTACCGGAAGGCTGCGGAAGGACACTGGCGGTACGCTTTGGGATGAGAGCGATCGGACTGCTGCGGAGGCGGAAATCGAGAAGACTGAGCCGACTGTGCTGATCGTGGATGATTCGATTACGGTGCGATCGCTGTTGTCGATTACTTTCGAGAAGTCTGGCTATCGTGTGGAAGAAGCTCGCGACGGTAAGGAAGCTTGGGAAAAGATGAAATCTGGTCTGCCTTGCGATATCGTTTTCTGCGATATTGAAATGCCGAGAATGGATGGTTTGGAACTACTTTCTCGGATGCAGAAGGATGCGGTTTTGTGTGAATTGCCGATCGCGATGCTAACTTCTCGCGGTGCTGACAGACACCGCCAAATGGCTTACAGTTTGGGCGCGAAAGGCTATTTCACTAAGCCTTATTTGGAGGAGCAATTGCTTGATGCTGCTTCTCGGATGTTGAAAGGTGAGGTTGTTGGTGCTCCGGTTGGTGTGTAAGTCGGTGAGGTTTGAAAAGATATGAGTCCTGTGAGGGCGATCTGGGCGATCGTAATAACAGGACTCATATCATGTCCGGTCAATTAACCACAATAGTGATAGAGGGAAACCTTCTACGGAAAAGAAAGAGTGAAACCTATTAGATTAACTAATCATGCCCAAGAACAAGCGATTGAAAGAGGTACAAAGGTCGGAGAAATTATTGATACTATACTTTTTATTTTTGAGGTAAGTAGCTCCACCTAAAAAAACGTAAGAATGAAATAATAGACCTTCAATTAGTTTATAGAGTCCCCGTCATTACCATAGGACCAGCAGGATTTTTAAGTAAGGGCGATGCTTCAACCGTGACAACTAATGGTGTTACTTCCGCATTAGCAGGCAGAGAAAGTTTGACAAAAACTGTTCCTGCTTCATTAGTATTAAACGGCTCCCAAGCGATTTTTTCATTATTATTAACCGACCATAACTGATAAAATTGACCCTGTGGTAAAACCGGAAGGTTCCTTAAGATTAAAACAGCTTTGGGTTCACCCGGTGTGATCACAATATTTCCAGAAGCAGCAGATGCGTCAGCCATCCCTTTGAGGGAAACTAGACGAGTATTAGGCTGTTGCAGCATTGCAATCACATCTTTTTGTCGCACTACCTGAGCTTCAAGCGTTGTTATTTGTTGCCTGATGCGGTAGTTATCCACACCAAGGGCCAACGCCAATAGTGCCGCTATGCTACCAAGAACGCGACTCCATTGTAGAGGTGAATGCTTCTGTTTTTCCTGGGGTAATGAGTTAGGAGATCCAGAAACATGAGGATTTGGTACTGCAACGCTAGCCGCCTCGGCAGCTTCCAAAATGGCGGAATAAAGGTTTGGTGGCGGTGCGATATCAGGTAGGGCGTAGGGCATAACTTCCAGGACTTCCTGCAGGCGACGCACCTCTGTAGCTAGTTCAGGATTTTCTTTCATCACTTGCCTTAATTCCTCAGCTTCTGAGGAGCTGAGGTTGCCAAGTACATAACCTGCCATCAATTCTTCTGAGCGTTCAGGGAATAAAGGCTCTGTCATAGGTGCAACTAGCCAATTAAATTTTGTAAATTTTTTCTTAAGTTCAATAAACCTTGCCGAGACCAAGTTTTAATTGTTCCCAGCGGTATACTAAGTTTAGCTGCGATTTCTGATTGACTCAAACCGTCATAGTAAGCCATCTCTAAAACCTGTCGCTGTTTTTCGGGAAGTTGAGTTAAGGCATCGCGAACGCAGTGCGATCGGTCACTTAAAGAAGCTGACTCGAAAGGCGTGAGAGGGGGAATTTCAGTAGTCATCATCTGACTCCATCGCTGGAGAAATTTTAAGTTAGTGCTGCGAGAACGAAGTTTATCAATTGCGCGCGATCGAGTCATAGTTGTCAAAAAGCTGCTCATAGAGCCGCGATTCGGATTGTATGCGCCCCTATTCCAGAGATTGAGAAAAATCTCTTGGGTTAAGTCTTCTGCCTCTTGAGGATTGCTGAGAATTCTCAGCGCCAATCTGTAGACTAAGCTGCCATAGCGGTTATAGAGAATGCCCAAAGCAGAGGGTTGACCAACACTCATCAACCGAAATAACTCAGCGTCAGTCTGTTTGTCAGGGTTGTCCGCGCTTGTTTCGGCAGAGTTCAAATCCATAGGTGTTTTGTACAACAGACCTCAACCGATAATTTTAAGTTGATTCTGGTTATTGCAGCAAGCGCGTCTCCCAAAATAATCTGGCCCCATCTTCTTAAATACGGCCCGCAGAGCTGATTGGATGTATACAAGCTGAGTACCTTGACCTCGCTCACAACCAATTTAGGATATTCGCAATCCAATCAAAGGAGTAATCCGTACTATAAGAGGAACCACGGCTAGCTATTACCTGCTGACTGCTTAAATCAAAATTCCTCAGATTTGGAAGAAAAATATGAACCGGAAAGTGCTTTATTTGATTGTTGGTCTGACTCTAACGGCTAGTCTATATGCCTGCTCTTCTACTCCTAGCGCTTCCCCTGATGCGATGAAGAATCCTGATGCGATGAAGAATCCCGATGCGATGAAGAATCCCGATGCGATGAAGAATCCTGATGCGATGAAGAATCCTGATGCGATGAAGAATCCTGATGCGATGAAGAATCCTGATGCGATGAAAAAATAGCCTCCACCAAAGACATCACCGACTTTTACTTTCAACCGCCATTCATCTCCCGCCATAACTGTACCCAATTTGGCGGCGAGATGAATCGCGGACTGTATCTCAACAATAATTAATAGTTTATTCCGATCGCACTTCACAGTCACTTCACAGTGGCAGAGTTGGAAAAAACGGAGCTAACCAAAGCTGTATCTTGACATCCCACCCCAAAAGAATGGCGATCGCACTTCCCACAACAATTACGCCGCCGATTCTTTGTAAGGCTGCACTGTGGGGGCGCAAACGTAATAAGTGCTGGCTGAAATAGCGTCCTCCATAGGCGATCGCCAGTAGCGGCAACCCGGCTCCCAAACCGTACAAAATTAGTAAAACAAACGCAGTTACAGGCTGAGGATTGACAACAGCTATGACCAGAATACTGCCAAGAACAGGCCCCGCACAAGGTGTCCAAAGCAAGCCGAGTTGGGTTCCCAGCCAAAATTCGCCAACCAACCCTACTCGTGCGGGTGCTTTGGGCCAACTTTCAAAGTGTAAGTATTTAAAGAGCAGTTGGTAAATCTGCGGAAAAATGGCACTTATCCCAGCAATCAAAAGAAAGGCAAGTGCTCCTGTTCGGAGGATGCTAGAACAACTGACAAACCACCCTGATGTCACTCCCAACAAGCTCCCAATTGCAGCAAAACCAGCGATCAATCCTGATACCAAAGCAATTGGGCCATAGGGATGAGATTGAAGGCTTCTTCCTAATAATATCGGTAGGATTGGTAAGACGCAGGGCGAGAGAATTGTTAAAAGTCCTGCTAGTAAAGCCACACCAGCCGAAGTGAGTGAATTCGCCATTTGACTACCCTAATAATTGGCGAATAGTCTGTTCGGTTTCCTGATAAGCTCCTTCCCCAATATGGTCGTAGCGCCAGATGCCTTGGCGATCGGCTAAAAATAAATGAGGCCAGTATTCATTCTGGTAGGCAGCCCAAGTTTTAAATTCGTTATCCAGCGGCACTGGATAGGTAATTTGGTGTTCCTTCAAAGCTTTTTTGACGTTGTTTGCATCCCGCTCAAAGGGAAATTCTGGGGTGTGTATGCCCACAATCTTCAATCCGCGATCGGCATATTGCTGGTTCCAGCGGACGATGTAGGGCAGAGTGCGCTGACAGTTAATGCAGGCAAATGTCCAAAATTGTACCAACACCACTTTGCCTTTAAGGTCAGCTATTTTCAGCGGCGCAGAATTTAGCCACTGGCTGATGCCTTGAAACTCTGGTAAAGACTTTCCAGTTGGTGAGGCAGCAACGTTCTCGACTGTGGGTAAATTAGGAATTTTAGCAGGATCGGGTATGGGGATATTGTCAGAGCTAGAAGTTGCGATATCAGTTGGGATAATATCTTTCTTAAGGCCACAACTGAGAGCAGTCCCACCAACTCCCAGCCCTAAATACCAAAGTAATTGGCGTCGCCCCAGCCAGCGATTGTTCATAAAGTAATTTCCTTCCTTATTTACTTTATATACGGAGATGACTGGAAATTGGATGTTTTATGCAAATAGGAAAAATTTTAAATCCAAAATAGAGTTAGCCTCGTATTAAGTTAGAGACTACTAAAAACCCAGTCTATTTGTATCCCACTTTACAAGTAATTTTTATGCACGGTAGCAGAAAAAATTAACTGACCTGGGTTAGTTGCTACCTACAAGGGCAGAGTAATTATTTTCTCTGAGTTCTTTATTTATTTAAAGCAGTTGCTGTCACCCTTACGCACTATGGATTCATCTGCTCCTTCTAAAAAATCTCGGTCTAAATTTTTACCGACTCAGGCAACTGGGGCGAAGTTATTTCACTGGTTAAATCTCATTAGTCTAGTTCTGATGATTGGCAGTGGATTGCAAATTTACAACTCGAATCCGGTTTTTGGTGGGCGGGGAGGATGGCAGTTCCCACCCATATTTTTGCTAGGCGGTTGGCTGGCTGGTGGCAGGCATTGGCATTTCGCGGCCATGTGGTTATTCGCACTCAATCTATTTTGGTACGGTCTCTATATTTTGATCACCCGCCGCTGGCAGCATCGTTTTCTCGGCTATAATGACCTGAAAGCTTTGCAGAATTCTCAGAACCAGAAGCGCAAAAATTATTCATGGCACCGCCTAGCTTACACAGCAATTATTCCGGTTTTGCTGCTAGCTTTACTTAGCGGAATGGGAATGTATAAACCTGCTCAATTCCACTGGATTGTTGATTTATTTGGCAGTTGGCAGGCGCTGAGAGTCGTTCACTTTATATCGGTTCCTACCGTCATCATCTTTGCACTAATTCACTCTTTGCTGGGCCTCAAGGTAGGGGGTTCGCGCCTGATTAAGTCAATTTTTTGGTAGAGGTTTTCTAATGTTTCCAGATTCTCCTCGTTTATGGCAGCGCCGCCAATTTCTCCAATTATCTGGACTTTCTAGCATCGGTTTACTTTTAGGCGGTTGTGGGTTGATGACCTTTGATGAGGTGGTGGGTAAGACTTTTGAACCTCTCAACCAAAGTGTTGAAGCTTTGTTGTTGAATCCTCAAAAACTCGTACCGGAATTTCCTGCAAGTGCGATCGAGCCGAATGCCTTAATTATCAATACCTTTGATTATACTCCAGATATTGATGTAAAAGCTTTCCGTCTGATAATTGATGGTGAGGTAAATCGTCCTCTTAACCTCAGTCTAGAACAACTTCAGATTATGCCTTTGAGTGTAATGACAATTCGCCATGTTTGTGTGGAGGGTTGGGCTGCTATCGTGCAGTGGGGCGGAGTGCGGCTGCGGGATTTGGTAGCACTTGCGCAACCAAAGGCAAATGCTCGCTACATTTACTTTAAGTCTGCTGATGGCTACTACGAGAGTTGGGATATGCCTTCAGCGTTGCACCCTCAGACTTTGATGGTTTATCAGAAAAATGGTAATCCTCTGAGTGTTGAGAATGGTGCGCCTTTACGCCTAGCATCTCCAATTAAGCTAGGTTACAAACAGAGTAAGTGGGTAACTCGAATTACATTGGTTTCTGAATTGCTGCCTGAAAAAGGTTACTGGGAGGATCAAGGTTATGAGTGGTTTGGAGGGCTATAATAATGTGTTTGAGAAGCCTGAATTCCGCAGTCTTCTTGAGTTTTTGTAGGGACACGGCAGTGCCGTGTCCCTACAGCACTCGCTCTTCTAGCCTGGTGTACTTCATAAACCTGGAATCTGCTGTATATGTAGCGATAGTTTTCACAATTGGTATTAATTAGCAAGTGGATGTATCATGAAGAAACGATTTTTTTTACAAGCTGGTGCAGCAACAGTAAGCATCGCATGGTTATCGCGCTATTTACCTGGGAGGTCAAAAGTTATGGCAGCTTCCAAGGATGTTTTTGAAACAACTAAAACTGAGGAAGAGTGGCGAAAAATTTTGACACCGGCACAGTTTGAGGTGTTGCGAAAACACGGCACTGAACGCGCTCACACTAGCGCTCTAGATAAGCAATACGGGAAGGGAATCTATGCGTGTGCTGGGTGCAATTTGCCACTTTTTTCATCGCAAACCAAATTTAATAGCGGTACCGGCTGGCCCAGTTTTTATGACCCGATAAAAGGGGCGATCGCCACATCGGTAGATAATTCGCTGTTTGCGACTAGAATTGAAGTGCATTGCCGTCGTTGCGGGGGGCATTTGGGTCACGTATTTGATGACGGCCCTGCACCTACTGGCAAACGCTACTGCATGAACGGTGTTGCTATGAAATTTATTGCTGGCTGACATTCTTTGACGGGTACTCCTGTGGTAAAGAATCCGATAATTATGGACGCCCCAGACAATTCTCTACTGCCAAACCGCAGGTGCACGTTGATTCGCGCGGATGGTATAGTGATTTGTGGGATGTGAAAGCGATCGAGGTTAATGTATGAAAGCTGAAGAACTTTTAGAAAGATACGCCAAAGGCGAACGAAAATTTCATTCAGCAGACCTTAGAGAAGAAAACCTCAAAGGTGCTGACTTGAGTGGAATAGACCTATCGCATTCCAATCTCTCCGGTGCAGACTTGAGTGAGGCAACTCTAACTCGGGCAAATTTTAATAGTGCCAATCTCATTAAAGCATCCCTGACAAATGCTAAATTGAGCAGTTTAGTAGGGGCTTCTTCAGCCAATTTGAGTTGGGCAGACCTGAGTGGCGCAGATTTGAGTGGGGCCAACTTTAGTAGTGCTACTTTAAATTTTGCTGACTTACAGCGGGCAAATCTGACAGGAGCAAACTTTAATAACGCTAAATTAGTTCGTACCAATTTAGACGAAGCAAATTTGAGTGGTACAAGTTTAGATAGTGCTGACATACGTGTAGCTTCTTTGTATAAAGCGAACCTAAGTAAAGCGAATCTGAATAAGGCTGATTTGACTGAGGCATACTTGCTGGAAGCTGACTTGACTCTGGCAAATTTGAGTGAGGCAATATTGACTGAGGCAAAACTTCAAAAAGCTAAATTCCAGAAAGCTAATTTGCGCCAAGTTAATCTGTCAGCAATGAATTTAACTAATGCGAATCTAGAACAAGCAAAACTTGACAGTGCCGATCTAAAATATGCTTGTCTTCGAGGTGCCAATTTAGAAAGAGCAGATCTGCGATTTTCTAATTTGATCGGAGCTAATCTGATAGAAGCAAACTTAAAAAGGGCCGACCTTACTCGGTGTAACTGTTATGGTTGGAATATCAAAAATGCCGACTTAACTGATGCAATAATGCCAGATGGAGAAATCTACCAATCAGAAATCTCAGAACCAGAAATCCACTACAAACCGGAAACCTCTCAACAAGAGTCTCAAAAAGTGACATCTATGACGCGCAAAATTATTCGTACTGACAAAGCACCCGCACCCGTGGGCCCTTACAATCAAGCCATTGCCGCTACGGGCACTATGCTGTTTGTAGCCGGTCAAATTGCGATCGACATTAGACTAAACGATATCGTCTACACCGACGACGTGGCAAAACAAACCGAACAAGTTATGGCAAATCTCGAAGCCATTCTCACAGAAGCCGGGGCTACTTGGTTGGATGTGGTGAAAACTACGGTTTTTCTGAAAGATATGAATGATTTTGCCGCTGTGAATGCGGTTTATGGGAAATATTTTGATGCGGAAACTGCACCGGCGCGCGCTTGTGTTGAGGTTTCGCGTTTGCCGAAAGATGTGTTAGTTGAAATTGACTGTATTGCTGTGATTTGATTTAAGATCAATTCCGGTGGCACTGGAATCATAGGTAATTTCGGACACGGCAATGCCGTTTCCCTACCCCAAAACGATCGATATTCGTCTATGAAAGAGGTAATCATCCCCCGATTAATTGTAGGGAAACGGCACTGCCGTGTCCTGACTGTGGCTAATATCTTCCTCAATGAAAGATGTAACTTGAATCTTCGGCAATTCTTTCCATTCGGGCTCAATGGGTGAGTAGCAACAGTAGCATACCGCTAAACTGTCGTATTCAGCATTCGGAATTTCAGGTCTGTACTCCTCTACGCGCGAAACCTCCCAATCTCCCCAGCGAACGTGAGTGCTCGCAGCAGTGGATTTAGGATCTGCACTCTCCTTAAGTTGGCCAAAGTTTCGCAGGCGATCGCCCGTTTTAGGCAGAGGTTTGTCTGAGTAGTCGTAATGTTCTGCTAGGATACTCGTGAGAGCACCTGTATGGGAAAGCGATCTATCCTCCCATCCAGGGGAAGAAAGCGATTCTGTTTTGAAAACGATCAACCGTTTTGGCATTGATTTATGCCTCCCTCTAAGCATACTTTATATTTTATTCAGTCCGCGCAGGCGGACTTCGTTTGTGTAGTTGCGGTTTCAACCGCCGAATGATAAAAGAAATAACTTTATATTTGATTGAGTCCGCTAGGAGTGAACTTAATTTATGTAGTTGCGGTTTCAACCGCCGAGGGTAAAGTGCGCGACTTTATTAACTTCTACAGCCGATCGCACTCTTGTCGATCTGTCGCTGTCGCGCACCTACTCTCAAATCAATCTGAAACAATCAGATTTAATCTCAACTAGCAATTAGCAATTACTAATCACCAGTTACCAATTAGCAATTAGCAATTACTCTACAAGTAATTACCAATTACCAACCGTAAACTATTTATTCAGCGCTTCGCGGGCGGCTACCGCTTCGTCGGGATGAATATTCAAGCGGGTCAAATTAATTCGACCTTTATTGTCAATTTCTCGCACTTTGACAATCACTTCATCGTTCACAGCTAACTCATCTTCCACTTTGCCAACGCGGTAGTCCGCTAACTGGGAAATGTGAATCATTCCTTCTTTTCCGGGCAAAATTTCCACAAAAGCGCCGATCGGAATAATTCGAGTTACGCGGCCGACATACACGTCTCCTGCATTCAACTTGCGCGTCATGCCTTGGACAATGTTGTAAGCCCGCTGAGCTTTTTCGCTGTCGTTGCCAGCAATTGTCACGGTTCCGTCGTCTTCGATGTCAATTTTGACACCGGTTTCTTCGGTGATGGCTTTGATCGTTTTGCCACCAGGCCCAATTACCAAACCGATAAATTCCGGATCGATTTTCAGGGTTAGCAAACGCGGTGCAAATGGCGACATTTCCTTGCGGGGAGTGTCGATCGTTGCCAGCATTCTTTCTAAAATGTGCAGTCTGGCCGGTTTGGCTTGGCGGATGGCGGTGGCAATCACATCTAAGGGCAAACCTTTGATTTTCATGTCCATCTGCAAAGCGGTAATCCCGGTGTCGGTACCGGCTACTTTGAAGTCCATGTCGCCTAAAAAGTCTTCAATTGCCTGAATGTCAGTCAAAATTCGGACTTCATCGCCTTCTTTAATTAAGCCCATTGCCGCGCCGCTGACGGGTTGGGAAAGGGGAACGCCTGCATCCATTAATGCTAGCGTTGAGGCGCAAACTGAACCCATTGAGGTCGAACCGTCGGAAGAAAGGATTTCTGAAACTACGCGAATCACGTAGGGGAAATCTTCTTTGGATGGCAAAACGGGCAGCAAAGCGCGTTCTGCGAGGGCTCCGTGACCGATTTCTCGGCGTCCGGGCGATCGCATCGGCTTTGTTTCTCCCACGGAAAACGGCGGGAAATTGTAGTGATGCAAGTAGCGTTTGTCTTGCTGCGGGTGCAAGTCGTCTCCTAAGTCTTGGGCGTCGCCCGGGGTTCCCAGGGTAGCTGCGGACAAGACTTGGGTCAACCCCCGATTGAACAGCGCACAGCCGTGTACTCGCGACGGCAGCACGCCTACGCGACAAGAAACGGGTCGCACCTCGTCTAGCTTGCGGCCGTCTACGCGGACGCCATCTTCGAGGATTTGCTTCCGCATCATTTTTTTGGTAACGTCTTTGAAAACGTTGCCGATCGCCTTGCTGTTGGCGGTGGCCGCTAGTTTTACCGGATCGTCTTCCGAGAGTTCGGCGATCGCAGATTCGACTTCATTTGCCTTAACTTCGTCCAAAGCTGCATTCCGTATTGTTTTGTCTTTTTCAAATCTTGACAAAATGATGCGGATGGGTTCTTGGGCGCGATCGCGAATAAAGTTTTCCAGGGCCGAGTCTAGGGATGGCCGTTCCTCTACCACCAAATCGATGCCCAATTCCGCCATAATTTCGCGCTGGGCTTGAATCAAGTCACAGGCTGCTTCATAGCCGAAGTCGATCGCCTCGATGATATCCTGTTCCGGCAATTGGTTAGCGCTGGCTTCCACCATGATTACTCCATCTGGAGAACCGGCTACCACGAGATCCAACTCGCCTTCTTTGATTTCGCTGTAGGTGGGGTTGATGATGAAATCGTCCCCTACCAAACCGACTCGCACTGCCGCCATCGGCCCGTAAAACGGCATTTTCGCCAGCAGTATCGCCACCGAAGCCCCCGTCACCGCCAAAACGTCCGGCGGCACTTGTTCGTCCATCGAAACCGTTGTGGCTACAACTTGGATGTCATCTCGCAGCCAGCTTGGAAATAGCGGGCGCAGCGGTCGATCGATCAAACGGCCTGTCAAAGTCACTTTTTCCGGGGGACGCCCTTCCCTGCGCAAAAATCCACCGGGAATTTTACCGCCAGCGTAGAGTCTCTCTTCGTAATCCACCAACAGGGGCAGGAAATCAATTCCTTCTCTCCCCTGCGATCGAGTCGCTGTCACTAAAACCGCCGTGTCACCCGACTGAATCAAAACTGCACCGCCTGCTTGAGGCGCTAGTAAACCAATCTTCAGTCTAATATCCCGTCCATCGAAGGATATTGACTTGTCTATCTCTACCATGTAGCACTGCTTCCTTATCTACCACATTCTTTCTCTGTCGGGATCGTAACATTACCACAGGAGGTTTGAGAGTCCGACGCCAAAAGACAGGGATAATCGCCTGGCGATCGACTGTCTGCGTCTCGACTGTAAGCATTTATACTCGAAATTATTTTTTGCTGTCTGGGGTCGATTCTCCGGTCGATCGCCCGCTAAACGCCTTCCATAGATGGTACGATGAATTTTCATTTGCGAATTGGGACGTTGAAGGAAGAAGAATTTAGTTATCTAGGACACGGAATAAGCGGTCAGGTGCGAACGGATCACCTAAATATACAGGTTCTACCTACTTCCTGTGTGGCTCAAAATATCCTCGGTTTGTTTTAAATAAAATTTTCATAAATCCCATATAAATGCTGTAGTCAACCTCCAAATTTAAAAAAATATCAGGATTAAAAATATGGCAATTTTACACGGTAGTTGGCTCTTAGAAAATGAAAAAAGCTGCTTATTTATTTGGGGAGAAACTTGGCGAAAACTTGGAGCAATTGACACCATAGAATCGGGGATAAATCTACCGCATCCCTTAGCAATGACCGAATCTGAATTTAAGACTTTCCTGAATTCCTTGCAGCAGTCGGGAAAACTCAACTGGCAATTACCGGAAACCGCAGAAACTCCACCGGAAAAAAGCAAAAAAACTAGGCGGTCGCCCAAAACTCCCAACGAAGAAATTAGCGCACCCAACTGCTCAATTAAAAGCGAAATTCGGGCGATCGCACTTCCCACACAAATCTCAGAATCGAACACAAATCTGATGCCGCAGCACTCAGCATCAGCACTTGAGGAACCCGCTAAAACCGAGGAAATTTACCTTTATCCCTGGCAAGTCGAGGGTTTTTGTCTCAACCCTCAAGCAGCTTTTCTTTTCTTGCAATCACTACCGCTTAACAGCACGGAACCAGACTCTTTTGTCGGCTCAGATTTGCGTTTTTGGTCTCATATTGCTAGGTGGAGTTTGGATTTGTTGGCAAGATGCAAGTTTTTGCCGGGATTGGAGAAACAGTCGGACGGTTCTGCTATTGCCAAATGGCAACCTCTGTTAGATAGTTCTACAGATACACTCCGCCTCGCCACTTTTGTCAAGCAAATGCCGACGGCTTGCAGAACATATCAATCGAAGGAAGAAGGAAGTTCGGCAACGAGCACTGTACGGGATGTAACGGATGTAACGGATGTCAGGAAGAAGGAAGAAGGAAGAGGGGAAAAAAAAGAAGGAAGAAGGAAGAAGGAAGAAGGAAGAGGGGAAAAGGAAGCAGAATCCAGTCAATTGCCTTTAGCGGTGGATTTGCCGGCGGGGGCTGAGGAATTAGTGTTAGGCTTTTTGAGTAGTATTGTAGATAGTCAAGTGCGATCGGCTGGTAGCTCTACTTTAGACATCAAAGCAGTTTCTCCTGTTCGCGACTGGCTGCAAGCTTTGCAGCAGGAATCTGGGAGAGTTCAAGTAGAAACAGCAGCATTAGAAAACTTGGCAACCAAGCTGAGTGCTTGGACTGCACCGCTGCAAAACCAACTATCTCAACAAAGTCAATTTCGCACTTGTTTTCAACTGATACCACCAGCGCCCGGTAAAGCCAACTGGAATTTAAATTATTGCTTGCAAGCAGCACATGAAACGGAATTTTTGATAGATGCGACAACTATTTGGAATAACTCTGTCGAGCGTTTGGCTTATGCGGGGCGGACAATAGAATTGCCTCAAGAAACTTTGCTCAGCGGCTTGGGTTTAGCCTCGAAACTTTATCCGTTAATTGAACCGAGTTTGCAAGCACAGCGGCCTCAATCTTGCCAATTAAATCCGCTGCAAGCTTACGAGTTTATTAAGTCTGTAGCTTGGCGGTTTGCTGATAGCGGGTTGGGCGTAGTTTTGCCGCCGAGTTTGACAAAGACGGATGGTTGGGCGAGTCGTTTGGGTTTGAGCATTCAAGCGGAAACTCCCAAAGTGAATCCGGCGAAAGGTGGGCTGGGATTGCAAAGTCTGCTCAATTTTAAGTGGGAATTGACGATCGGCGGACAGCGCATTTCTAAGGCAGAGTTTGACAGATTGATCGCGTTGAATTCGCCTTTGGTGGAAATTAACGGCGAGTGGGTGGAGTTGCGCGCGCCGGATGTGAAAGCGGCTCAAACTTTTTTTGCCAGCCGCAAAGAGCAAATGACTCTTTCTTTGGAGGATGCTTTGCGTTTGGCGTCGGGCGATTCTCAGACGATCGAGAAATTGCCTGTGGTGAATTTTGAGGCCACGGGTCAACTTCAGGAGTTGTTGAATACTTTGAGCGATAATCAAGCGGTAAGTGCGATCGCAACTCCGGCTAGTTTCCGAGGACAATTGCGGCCTTATCAAGCGCTAGGAGCCGGCTGGTTAGCATTCTTAGAACGCTGGGGTTTGGGCGCTTGTCTCGCGGACGATATGGGATTGGGGAAGACGATCGAGCTAATTGCCTTCCTCGTGCACTTACAGGAACAAGATTCTCTAGAAGCGCCAACATTACTGGTTTGTCCGACATCGGTATTGGGCAATTGGGAGCGCGAAGTCAAGAAATTTGGCCCGACGCTGAAAGTGTTAGTTCACCACGGAGACAAACGCGCTAAAGGCAAAGCATTTGCGGCTGAAATTAAGGGAAAGGATTTAATAATTACCAGTTACGCCCTGGTGTTTCGCGATGCGAAGGAATTTCAAGGCATTAAGTGGCAAGGATTGGTTTTAGATGAAGCGCAAAATATTAAAAATTCCGAGGCGAAGCAGTCGCAAGCGGTGCGGCAAATCGAGGCATCTTTTAAAATTGCGCTGACGGGAACTCCGGTGGAAAATAGACTGCAAGAATTGTGGTCAATTTTGGAGTTTCTCAATCCTGGCTATTTGGGGCCGCGCAATTTCTTTCAGCGCCGATTTGCAATTCCGATCGAGAAATACGGCGATCGAGAATCTTTGCAGACTTTGCGATCGCTCGTTCGGCCTTTCATCCTCCGCCGCCTGAAAACTGACAAAGAAATCATCCAAGATTTGCCCGAAAAACAGGAGATGACTGTATTTTGTGGGCTGGCAGCTCAACAGGCGGTATTATATCAGAAAATAGTCGAAGAGTCAATAGCTGAATTAGACTCAGCCGAAGGTATTCAGCGCCGGGGAATGATTCTGGCTTTGCTGGTAAAACTCAAGCAACTTTGCAACCATCCGGCTCTTGTGAAAGCAGAAGCTAAGCCGAAAGAATTGGAGATTAAAAGTCAGGAATCGGGGAAATTGCAGCGGTTGGTGGAAATGTTAGAAGAGGTGCTCGCTGAGGGCGATCGGGCTTTAATTTTTACTCAATTTGCCGAATGGGGAAAACTCTTGAAACCGCATCTAGAACAGCATTTAGGGCGAGAAGTTTTGTTTCTATACGGCGGAGTTCGGCAACAGCAGCGGGAAGAAATGATCGATCGCTTCCAGCACGACCCCCAAGGCCCGCCGATTATGATATTATCCTTAAAAGCGGGCGGCACAGGTTTGAACTTAACCAGAGCAACCCACGTTTTCCACTATGACAGATGGTGGAATCCCGCAGTAGAAAATCAGGCAACTGACCGCGTATTTCGCATCGGTCAAACCCGCAATGTGCAAGTCCACAAATTTGTCTGCACGGGCACGTTAGAGGAGAAAATACACGATATGATTGAAAGCAAAAAAGCTCTAGCCGAACAAGTTGTCAGTGCCGGCGAAAACTGGCTTACCGAACTCGATACAGACCAACTTCGGAATTTACTAATTCTCGATCGCAATGCTATCATAGAAACAGAAGAAGAATAATATGATTAATTACCAATTCCCAACAGCACGACACGGATGTCACGGAGACACGGATAGCTGTTTTTTCCTTTCTGACTCCAGCATCCCAATTACCAATGCCCAATGCCCGATGCCCAATTCCCAATTCCCAAATAAATGATTGACAGAGAATGGTGGACACAACAGTGGTTAGATTTAATCAATACCTACCGCTTCAAAAAGCGCTTAGAACGTGGCTGGCAATACGCGCGCGAAGGTAAAGTTCTCAGCATTAAATTTCCCAATCAAGAAGTAATCGCCGTAGTTCAAGGAACAGATCCCAAACCCTATCAAGTTTCTTTAGGACTCGACACATTGAGCGATGAAGATTGGGATTACGTGATTGAAAATATGTCGCAAAGAGCAGTTTTTTCAGCTAAATTACTAGCAGGAGAAATGCCGCACAATATTGAAGATGTATTTGCCGCAGCAGGCAAAACGCTATTTCCGTTAAGCTTGTCAGATATTCGATCGCGCTGTAGCTGTCCTGACCCCAAAAACCCTTGCAAACACATCAGTGCAGTATACTACTTATTGGGCGATCGCTTCAGTGAAGACCCCTTCGTACTCTTTCAATTGCGAGGCCGAACAAAAGAGCAAATCTTGACAGCACTCCGTCAAAGACGAGGTACGCAAGGGGATGAAAATTCTCAACTCAACTCCGGGGAAAATTCCCCCGCTGCGAATTCTAAATTGCCGAAGGTCGATCGCTTTTGGGAATACAACCAGCAGCTAGAATCATCTCTAGTAGTAATTGTACCCCCACCGAGCAGCGAAACAGTATTAGATATCTTAGGCCCGATTCCCATCGCAACCGACGGAAAAGGAACCGCTAGCAAATCATCGCCCGCATCTGAGGCGCTAAAGCAGCATTTTGCCAAAATTTATCAAGCAGTTAGCCAGCAAGCAGTTTTAGCAGCACTAAAACGGGGCGAAGGAGATTAACTTTTTTTGTAGGGCTGTAGCCCTTGGGGCTACAATTTCTAATTGCGTTTAGCAGTAGAAGGCGGGTTTGTGAAGCGCAACCAAGTTGCCAAAGTGGCTACGGCGAAGATTGAAGCAAAGCTAAAAGTTAAGAAAGTCTCAAATGCTGACATAAGGCTGTTCCAATTTGGTGAACGAAGGAATCTTGCTATTTATTTTTATATCAGCATCGATCGAGCTTTTCAACCGATCGCGCACAAAGTTTTTAATGCTTAAAGCTTTGTAACATTCCATAAAACAACATTACAATCATTTCATATTATCTGGAGTTTAGACTAAAAAATGGTCACAGCTAAAAGTAGCTGCCTTTTAACAGAAGGCAAGCTGTTGCTCAAAAACT